>QIHS01000127.1 GCA_003229095.1 Woeseia sp.
ACCGCGAAGATCCGCTGCTTCTACTGGTTCCTGATCAAAGTTGGAACCGTTGCGATTTCGGCCTGGATACTGGCACTGGTGTTCATCGGTGTCGACATCTATACGCTGATGACGCAGGACGAACTGGGCGGCATAAACCTGATCGCGCATATCAGTGGCGCATTCCTGGGTCTGTTGCTCGGGCTTATTTTCTTTCGCAAACAAAAGCGCCGGATTCTGATCGATTCGTGAGTTTGGTCATTGTGCGAATTTCTGACCATGTAGCGAAGCGACCTGATGAATCGCGTGGAATATGACGAGCTACACGGTCAAAACGTGCGTTCGGTCAAGTCGGGTGAAAGGCTCATTTGCAACAATGATGATCACCAACGACACTAACGAATTCGATGCCAGTTTCATACGCCTACATTCTCGTCGCTCTAGTACTCATGAGTGCGCTGTTTTCGTTGACGTTTCTGATGGCGTGGCGAACGCTCGGGAAAAAATCCTACACACTTAGCTGGTCACTCGCGTTTTTGGCAGCATCCTTCCAATGGGCTTTCACCCTGATGTCGGATGCTTTTCCAAGCTTCGAAGTTTATTGGTTAACGGTCAATGCATTTGGCCTGGTCGTCGTGACCCTTAACCTGCGCGGCCACTGCCAGCGAACTCACTGCGGCATACTACCGAATAGCCTCTGGCCGATTGCCGCATTGATCTACGCCAGCATCGTCTGGACAACGGTTGCGAGTCCGCAAGTCGGTCTGGGAACGGCGATATTGCCTGGGGTCGCAGCGATCACCCTGTTTCTGTCTGCAATAATGGTGGTCAGGCATCGCGAGAAACCGCGTCCTGCCGAAATTGCGACTGCCGCTACCATGATCGTATTCGGCGTTGCACAACTGACCGCAGCCGCCGTGACCCTGTTCCAGGGTCCCGCTGGCAATGACTTTTTACAGGCCGTCTACGCGAATATCATCTTTATGTCAGTTCCGGCCGGCTACACAGGCATTGCCATATTTGTTCTGTTCATGGTGACCTCGGATTTGTCAGAGGAAATGAAAGAACTCGCGATCCGGGACCAGCTAACCGGCATGCTGAACCGCCGTGGTTTCGGTGAACAGACGGCAGCAGCTTATGCGACAGCGCGAAGAACAGGGCGTCCCGTATCCGTCGTCATGACCGATATCGATCGTTTTAAACAAATAAATGACAAATTCGGCCATGCCGTCGGCGACACGGCTTTGCAGCGCTTCGCGGAAATGGTCCAGCATCGCCGGCGGGATGAGGACATTACAGCGCGTATTGGTGGCGAAGAATTTTCACTGGTGCTGCCGGGGGCCGATCTCGATGAGGCAATGCGAATTGCTGATGAGTTGTGCAAGCGCGTTGAAGCAACGCCGATACGGGCGGAAGACGCGGAGCTGCATATGACGGCAAGCTTCGGCGTCGCAACGATATCTGACAAAGACGCCTGCCTGGGCGATACCGTTAACCGCGCTGATCGCGCGCTTTACAGGTCAAAACGGGACGGACGCAATCGCGTCGACCTTGAATCGTCCCAGATGATGCGGGTAGCGGACGGCACGCTGAGGCCCGTCTCCGCCTGACTTACTGTACAATCCGGCTCTTGAAAATCTCCTAATAACCAAGACAGGAAGCGCCGTGAGCCAAGCAGAGCAACTTCAAAAAATTAGATCCGCCCCCGGATTCATTGCCGCACTGGACCAGAGCGGCGGCAGCACACCAAAAGCACTAGGACTCTATGGCGTGACGCCTGATGCGTGGTCCAGTGACGAAGAGATGTTCGAGGTTGTGCACGCGATGC
>QIHS01000133.1 GCA_003229095.1 Woeseia sp.
TGGCCACTATCTGGGGATGTTCACCATCAATAATGTCGACGATGTCCGAGGAGTTCATCCACTTCAGTGCATCCAAACCCTGCGCATCGTGCCCGATCAGAATTCGATCGATAAAGGTGTCGGCTTTTTTTGCACCAAATGCGTTGGTTAACACTTTCCTGACATAGTCTTCTGTACCGATTCCAAAAGAAGTCTGATCTTCAACATCAGTAATAAAAACATCAAGAACGCCGCTTGCCTGTTCTTTGCTGACATTCGCAAGTGATGCCATGGCGGCCCCCAGGCGCTGAACTTCTTTCGCGTCCATGAACTTCAGTACTTCGGAAGCTTCTCCTTCGCCCAGTGTCATCAACAACAAGGCTGCTTGCTGCGTACTGGAAAGCTCCTGAGTGCCCTCAGTCATCCTTGGTCACCCATTTCTTGACAACCTGCGCCACCCTTGCCGGATCGTGTCCGGTTATATTTCTGGCCGCGGCGACCTTCTCGTCATAACTCGGCCCGGATATCGCGAGACTACCTCCACTAACCTGCGTTGCGACTGATGCAGTTCCACCGCTAGCAATATATGTTGTGGACGAGGACATGTTGGCCTCAACGAGTTTTCGCAGCATGGGACGGACCAGACCGAAAGCGAGTATCAGCACCAGCGCAATACCTGAAAGCTGCTTGATCGTGTCCTGCATAAGCGGTTTTTCCCAAAACGCTGGTTCTTCTGCCGGAGCAGACTCTGGCAAACTGCGAAAGGCCGCATTCACCACCGCGACTGTATCTCCACGAGACTCGTCAAATCCAACAGTCTCTTTCACGAGACGAGTAAAACGCTCAACGTCCGCTTCGTTTAGCGACGGCTGTTCAGCGTCGTCGATACCTTCGACAACACTGTCGTCAATCAGAACCGCTACTGAAAGGCGCAGAATGGTGCCGGATTGCGGTCGCGTTCGGCTAATAGTCCGGTCAACTTCGAAATTCCGCGTCGAACTTCGTGACGAATTCAATGGTTGGGCAGGCACTGTTTCGGTGGTCGGCTGCGCCGGCTCGTCAACGATCGCCTCGGGTGGCTGATTGCTCAACGCACCCGGCACGCCTTGGGCGCTAATATCGCTTCCGCGTCGTTGTTCCTCGCTAACCTGCTCGCTTCTGACAACGCTATTGGCTGGATCGAAAGCTTCGCGTGTTTCTTCTACGACGGTGAAATCAATACTGGCAGAAACCTGAGCCCGGATTCGGCCGGGGCCGACCAACGGTGTCAAAATGTCCTCAATTCTGCGCTTATAGGTTTCTTCCACTCGTCGCGTATGCTTGAATTGATTGACGGTCTGAACGTCGTCCCAGTCATCTGACCCGGAACTCAACAAACGTCCATGCTGATCAATCAACGTCACGTTCTTTGCGATAAGGTTCGGCACGCTGGATGCAATCAGGTGCACAATAGATGAGGCCTGAGCGGATTCGAGCGTTCGACCTCTGAAAAGCTGCAACAGCACCGAGGCACTGGCATCTTTCTCGTCGCGGATGAACGCTGATCGCTTTGGAATGGCAAGGTGAACGCGAGCGTCCCTCACCGCACCCAAATGAGAAATCGTTTTGACCAGTTCGGCCTCCAGTGCATTTTGATAGCGTGCACTCTCCATAAACTGGCTGACGCCGAAACTGCTTTGGTCCTGAAATAAGTCCATACCTGCGGCAACATTCGTGGGTAGTCCCTGCCCTGCAAGCTCAAGGCGCGCGTCATGTAGTTTCCGGTCAGCTACCAGGACAGCCCCGGATCCGGCGTCGATTTTGAAATCGATACCTGCAGCCTGCAATGTTTCACCTGCATCAGCACTATCGGAATCTGCAAATAACGGCGTATACGCCGGCGTCTGGGACCAGAGAAAAACTGCAAATCCGGCTGCTACTGATGCCGCCACCCCCAGTAACAATGCAATCTGACGGACCGCCGGGATACCCAACACACCCAGTAGCGTCATCTGCGGAACTGGTGTTGCGGTGGACTCGATGATGGTTGGATTATCCATAGTCAGATCTCAATGCCCCTAAACCGGCATGTTCATGATGTCCTGGTAGGCCGTTACCAGTTTGTTTCGTACTTCCGTCATCGCGCGAAAAGAAAGGCTCGCTTTCTGCGATGCAATCATGATTTCGGCGAGACTGGCATCGCCGTTGCCGCTCTCAAAGGCACGTTTCATTTCGCCTGCGCGCATTTGTGTCTCGTTGACCTGACCCACCGCATTACTTAGCAGCGCTCCAAAGCCTGCCTGCTCTGTCGACGTTGTTTTGGCAGGAGGCGAGTCTTGAAAATTCGCCTGCATCGCTCGAATCTGTGACAGCAACTGCTGAGGGTTAATATCGTTCATTATTTATTCTCTGAATTTCAGTGTGTAAAATTGTGTTTGTCATCCGGTAACACCACGCCGGCTGCGCGCATTCGCGCCAGCTTGTAGCGCAGTGTGCGCGGGCTGATACCAAGCCTCGCCGCAGTATCCGCTCGATTTCCGCCACTTTCTCGCAGTGCATCGACGATCAGGCGAAACTCCTGATGGCGAAGATCGTCCTGTAGAAGAACCCCCTCACACGAATGGCTTTCGCCGACGGCTGCCTCGAATGCGAGATCGTTCGCAGTAACGATGCTGCCCTGCAAAAGAATCAGGGCGCGCTGGAGAACATTTTCAAGTTCCCGAACATTACCGGACCACGTATGTGCCAGTAGCGCCCTGGCGGCACACTCTGAGATGGTCGGCGTACATCGTTCTCCGTCATGGAATTTTCTGATTGTCGCCTCAGCAAGCGGCAATATGTCCCCCGGACGTTCTCGCAGGGGTGGAATATGTAGCGGAAATACGTTCAAACGATAGAAAAGGTCTTCCCTGAAATTCCCGTCCTTTACGTACTGACGCAAGTCCCGATTGGTTGTCGCCAGAACACGGACATCCAGGTCGATGGTCTTACGCCCTCCGATTCTTTCAACTTCGCGTTCCTGAATCACGCGTAGAATCTTGGCTTGAAGACCAAGATCCATTTCCGAAATCTCATCAAGTAGCAACGTGCCGTTGTTCGCCTGTTCGAACTTGCCCGCATGAGCACTGGTGGCACCTGTGAAAGCACCTTTCTCGTAACCGAATAGTACGGCTTCAAGCATGTTCTCCGGAATGGCCGCGCAGTTAATCGCGACGAAAGCCTGCTCATTCCGGGGTGAATGAGCATGGATGTAACGAGCAATGACTTCTTTACCCGTGCCACTGTCGCCACTGAGCGTGACGGTCGCATTGGTTGCTGCCACTCGACGCGCAATGCGCAGTAGTTCAATAGTCCTGGAATCCACTGCAACAAGTTCATCATCCACCGACTCCAGTCGCATGTGGCGATGCACTACGTTGATGAGCGTATCTCCGTCAAACGGTTTGACCAGGTAGTCAGCGGC
>QIHS01000255.1 GCA_003229095.1 Woeseia sp.
CCACAAAGCGGCTCGACCAGTTTGTGGAAGAAAGAATCGTTAACGCCGAGTTTCTTGCCATGCCGGACAGCACGGCGAATGATTCGGCGCAGGACGTATCCCCTGCCTTCGTTTCCGGGCAACACGCCGTCTGTGATCAGGAAAGCGCAGGCACGAATATGATCGGCGATGACGTTTAGTGAATTTGAGCCGTCGTTCTCGACGTCTAGTATTTTCGCGGTCGCACCGATCAGGTTCGCAAACAAGTCGATTTCGTAGTTGCTGTGCACCTGCTGCATGACGGCAGCGGTGCGCTCAAGACCCATACCTGTATCAACTGACGGTTTCGGCAGTGGTGTCATCTCGCCGTTGGCAGCGCGGTCGAACTGCATGAACACGAGATTCCAGATCTCGATGTAGCGATCGCCTTCTTCGTCCGCGGACCCCGGCGGGCCACCGTCCACGTCCGGACCATGATCGTAGAAAATCTCGCTGCACGGGCCGCAGGGTCCGGTATCGCCCATGGACCAGAAGTTATCTTTGGCACCCATGCGTGAAAAGCGCTTCGAATCCACTTTCATCGTCTTGAGCCAGATGTCGGCGGCTTCGTCGTCGTCCTCGAACACCGTCACCCACAGCTTTT
Organism: Woeseia sp.; assembly: GCA_003229095.1. GTDB lineage: Bacteria > Pseudomonadota > Gammaproteobacteria > Steroidobacterales > Woeseiaceae > SZUA-117. Next base: position 623 of record QIHS01000255.1, read on the forward strand.
CGGCAGGCAACCCGAGCGTTTCCGTCAGGAACTGCCAGGCGTATTTAATCGCCTCTTCTTTGAAATAGTCGCCAAAGCTGAAGTTGCCGAGCATCTCGAAGAACGTGTGGTGTCTCGCTGTATAACCGACGTTTTCGAGGTCGTTGTGCTTGCCGCCTGCACGAACGCAGCGTTGCGAGGTAACGGCTCGATTGTAGTTGCGATTGTCTTCGCCGAGGAAAACGTCCTTGAACTGGACCATGCCAGCATTGGTAAACAGCAAAGTAGGGTCGTTGCCCGGCACAAGTGGTGAGCTCGAGACAATCTTGTGCCCCTGCTGCTCGAAGAATTCGAGAAAAGCCTGGCGCAATTCGTTGGTGGTCATGCGTTTTGTCATCTGCATCGATAGCGGCCGAAAGCCGCCCTCGCGAACGCTCTCGGAAAAACGCGTAGTTTATAGGGTTCCGCTCGTCCGGGCTAATCTTCACCCTGCGTGCGCACTGCAGCGCTAATGTGGTCCTGCTCGAATCCGCGATACTGCAGGAAACGCATCTGGCGTGCCTTTTCTTTGAATTCTGCAGGCACGTCGGCACCGAATTTGCGGATGCGAATATCACGCGCAAGATTGAACCAGTCCTGCGCCGCATCATGCAGCGCATCGGCCACAATCCCGGCCTGAATTCCACGTTCTTTGAGGTCCAGTCGTATGCGTACCGGGCCTTTCCCCTGGCTTATGCGTGACTGCACGAAGCTTTCACAGAATCTCTGGTCATTCTGCAAACCGTCATCGCGAAGCACCCCAACAACCGCTGTCGACATGTCGAAACCGAAGCCCGCGGTGGCGAGTTTCCTGATGAGTTCTTCGTGTCCGTATTCACGCCGCGCAAGATAATCCATGGCCTTCTTGCGTGCTTCTTTCGGGTCGCTAAAGCGATCGACCTCTTCCGGCAGGAAGAGGTCGGCGTTTAACTCGTTAATGGATTCGGGATCGCTCAATCTCCGGATCGCTCAATCTCAAGCGTGATACCAAACTAGGCCTGTTTGGCGACCGCCTCTTCAGTTTCGACTGCGTCCGCCAATGCTTCTTCAGGCTGCTTCTCAGGCATGAGTGCCGCCCGGATCCTGGCTTCGATGTCCGCCGCTATTTCAGGATTGCTCTTCAGGTAGATCCGCACGTTTTCCTTGCCCTGGCCGATGCTGCTCTTCAGGTAGATCCGCACGTTTTCCTTGCCCTGGCCGATGCGATCAGTGCCATAGCTATACCATGAACCTGCCTTGTCGATGATGCCCTGCTCGACGCCATGATCGATAAGCTCGCCTTCACGCGAAATGCCCTCGCCATAGAGAATTTCGAATTCAGCCTGTCGAAACGGCGGTGAGACCTTGTTCTTGACGACTTTCACGCGCGTCTGGTTGCCAATGACCTCGTCGCCCTTCTTGATCGCGCCAATACGGCGAATGTCCAACCGCACCGAAGCATAGAATTTCAAGGCATTACCACCGGTGGTGGTTTCCGGGCTGCCAAACATGACCCCAATCTTCATGCGAATCTGGTTGATGAAGATGACCATCGTATTGGATTTTTTGATGTTGGCGGTCAGCTTGCGCAACGCCTGGGACATCAAACGCGCCTGCAGGCCCATGTGCGAATCGCCCATATCGCCTTCGATCTCAGCCTTGGGTGTCAGTGCCGCAACCGAGTCGATCACGATGACATCGACCGCGCTGGATCGCACCAGCATGTCGGTGATTTCCAGTGCCTGTTCGCCGGTATCCGGTTGCGATACCAGCAATTCATCGACATTGACGCCCAGTTTTTCAGCATAATTGGGATCAAGTGCGTGCTCGGCGTCGATAAAGGCCGCTGTGCCACCGATTTTTTGCGATTCCGCCAGCACCTGCAGTGTCAGTGTCGTCTTGCCGGATGATTCCGGGCCGTAAATCTCGACGACGCGCCCCTTGGGCAGGCCACCGATGCCAAGTGCCACATCCAGGCCGATGGACCCGGTCGAGATGGACTCCATATCCCGCGACAGGCCGCCATCGCCGAGGCGCATGACCGATCCTTTGCCGAACTGCTTTTCGATTTGTCCCAGAGCGGCGGCGAGCGCCTTTTTACGATTGTCATCCATTGTGTTTAGGCCGTGTGAGGTAGCAAGAATTCAAGAGGCGATTATTCCACTAATTGTGCCGTCGTGACAGTCACTTGTGTGACTACAAATTCAGCAGTTTGTTAAGAATTGCACCGAAGCTATTGTTTCAATAGACGGTACTGAACTTCTCCTCGGA
>QIHS01000176.1 GCA_003229095.1 Woeseia sp.
CTCTGCCGACATTGTCAGGCGCTCGCTGGGTGGCCGTCGGTCGCCTGGATATGTCCACCACCGGTTTGCTGTTGTTTACTACTGACGGCGCCCTGGCCAACGCCATGATGCACCCGTCGGCCGAACTGGTGCGTCGATATGCGGTGCGTGTCCATGGTGCGCCATCGCAGGCGGACCTACAGAAGCTTAAGACCGGTGTCGTTCTCGATGACGGCGAGGCTGCGTTTGACAGCGTTGAATCCGCAGGTGGGGAATGCGCCAATCGATGGTTCAACGTGAGTTTGAAAGAAGGTCGTAACCGCGAAGTACGACGTCTTTGGGAAGCCGTCGGTTTCCGCGTCAGCCGCCTGATGCGGGTGAGCTACGGTCCGATAGAGTTGCCGAGGAAGCTCCGGCGAGGCAAGTATCAGGTCTTGACGCTGGCCCAGGTTCGATTGTTGTACCGTGCAACCGGGTTGAAGATGCCGCAGGAAAGCAGTCCATCAGGCACCAGAACGTCACAGAACAGACGACCCAGGAAGATTCTGAAGAAGAGTTATAAGTCAAAGAGATAACGAAATATGAGGACATCCATTTTTTGGCAAGACAGAGCCTACTGCCGTCGTCCCAGACAATGACGTCCGCAAATTGCTTGATCGCCATCGGCAATTTGAAAGAACCCAAAATTTTCAGCTCTCTATTTATTGGCTTTTCATTCGTAAAGGAATTCGATAGGGAGAATAATGGACGTCCTGAATTTCCGGTGAATTTCCGGTCAAGTAATGGCGCGATGCGGAATGGGTAGAATCGAGGTTATCGAACGAGCGCTTGTGCGTATTGCGGGGCTGGATAGTGGACCGCCACTCTTGTTTATCCATGCGTTCGGTGATACTGGACATTGTTATAATCGGGTATTCAGGAGCCGTCGGCTAGCGCAATATCGTCTGATCGCCGTTGACCTCTGGGGTTTCGGAGCGTCCCCAGCACGGAGCGATGTCCGCACCGTCGCAGAATATTCCGGAGCATTGGAAACGCTCATTCTAAAGGTTTGTCCAGGCCAGACTGTCGGTTTGATTGGCCACTCTATTGCCGGGTCCATGGCCGTCGAAATCGCGACGCAACTTGGAAACAGAATCTGCGGCGTCTTCTCGATCGAGGGCAACTTGACGGCTGACGACGCAATGTTCACCGGCAAGGCTAGTAATTTCGATGACCCTGATACATTCAAAATGAGCTTTCTGAATGATGTCTGGGAAATGAGTCAAAGTTCCGAAGCGCTTCGTCATTACTACGCGGCCGCCCGGATGGCAGATTCTGAGACGATGTGGAATTTGGGAAGAGACGCCAAACGGATCAGTGAGGAAAATAAATTGGGCGAAGCGTTTCGAGGGCTGCAACAGCCCTCGAATTATTACTGGTCAACGGCCAGTACACCGCAAAAAACGCGGCAATGGATCGAGCAATCGGGCATACCAAATGAAATCTACAGCGGCGCTGGGCATTGGCCGATGATTGAACAACCCGAAGCGACCGCGCAGTCTATCACCGACTTCTTTGGCGGACACGGCGCCGAGTCTACAACGTCTGAGTTGGGTCGAGTGCTGACTGATAACGGCCGCCGATAGTCGATTTGAGGGACTTTGGGCGACGTACTGATCAAGGGCGGTGGTTGCCTTTGTCTAGGAGCAGACGGTCGCGAGATAGTGCACAAAAGCGAAATATGAGGACATCCATTATTTGACAAGACAGAGCATACAGTCCTCGCGCCAGCCGTAACGTCCACACAGTCCCTAATCGTCATCGGCGATTTGAAGGTTCTCTATTTCTCGGCTTTTCGTTTAAGAATATATTCGATGTGCCAATTAATGGATGTCCTGAAATCCCGCTCCAAGGTCGCGACGGATCTGACCAAATATCGTTTTATTCCGGTATTTCGGAATGAGCACTACATGGTACTTACACTCCCAATGGCTGTGATTTAAACTCCCTACTTGACTCATGGTTTCTCCTTAGCGTGCAGCTTGCCGGCTCACGCTTTGGAGTTACTATGAGATTTCTGGAGCTGTCAAACTGCGCCTGGCTCCCCGGCAAAGTCGGGGGTTCTCCCGGGTGTACTAGATTGCTATGTCGATTCGATTGGGTGCAACATGAAATTACTAGACAAACCCCGGCAGGCGCTGGGATTCTATAGAAGTCTGAAGCAGTCAATCAGTGCTGGGGACAGCGCTCATATGCAGGCGGTTAAGGCTATCGCTCGTCATCCTTTTTCGCGTCTCGACAACGAAGTTTTTCAACGGATCGAAGATCGGCGCGCGATGCTGGAAGGCGATTCATCCCTGATCGAGTTTATTGACCACGGCGCGGGTAGTGGGCGACCAGGCGCGCGAACGGTGTCACAGCTTGCCGGTGCCAGTAAGAATGCATTTTGGGGCCGACTTTTGTATCGGGTCTGTGTCGCAATCGAGTCAAACTCATCACTTGAACTCGGTGCTTGCGTCGGCGTTTCTGGTTCTTACATTGCTGCCGGTTCCTGCTCATTGACAACGATTGAGGGCGATCCGAGTCTTGCCGCCATCGCTCAACGCACGTTCGATGAAAACGGTGTTTCGGCCCGTTGCCATGTGGGGCCGTTTCGGGATGTGCTCCCAAGCGTACTGCCTGATATTGGGCCCATCGACTTTGCGTTCATAGACGGGCATCACGATGGCGACGCCACTCTCGAATACTTGGCAGCGATCAAGCCCTATTTATCCGACGATGCGGTAGTCGCGTTTGACGATATCTACTGGTCGGAAAGTATGATCCGCGCCTGGCAGTCGATCCGCGCCGATGCGGAAGCCTGGATCGATCTTCGCACGGTCGGCCCAACTGCGAGTTAGCGACTTTCTTTCTGAAGACCGAAAATGGTCGCTGTAGAATCCGGCTTGCCGCGTTCGTTGGCCAATCGGTTTTTCAGCTGTCTCACTTGGGCCAGTCGGTATTGAATTGACTCGATGTGCCCGGGCGTGAAGCTATAGCCTGCCGGGCGTCGTGGATCTCGCCGAGATTGAAAATGAGTGAAAATGAGGACATCCACTTCTCAGGCAGGGTTTGAACGTGGCGCCGGCCGCAGGAAAATAACTCCTCCAGCGGTGGTGAATCAGACGATTGGGAATCCCAAAAAAAGAGAGAAAGAATTTATAAAACAAAAAGATAACGTGTATTTCTCATCTGCTATCTAACTAGATATCAAAGCTTTCCCCGGTTACACCCTTACTGACAGGTCCAAGCAGATAAACATACGCCGGCAAGATATCTTCAGGTGCCGCCAATGTATTGCGGTCCTCTGCCGGATAGGCCTCAAGTCGCATCTTTGTTCGGACCGGTCCCGGGTTAATACAGTTGCTGCGAAGCGCCGTGTGCAGATTTTCGTTGGCAAGAAT
>QIHS01000043.1 GCA_003229095.1 Woeseia sp.
CCGTCACCAATCCGGCCAATGGAGAAAAAATTGCGGAGATTGCGTCATGCGGCACGGCGGAGACGAGACGGGCGATCGAAGCAGCAGAAAAGGCAATGGTTGGCTGGCGACAGCGCAGCGCGAAAGAGCGCGCCGCCGTTCTGCGCAACTGGTTTAAGCTGATGATGGATGCGCAGGAAGATCTCGCGCAAATTCTCACTGCCGAGCAGGGCAAGCCGCTGGCCGAGGCTCGTGGCGAAGTGGCCTACGGCGCCAGCTACATCGAATGGTTTGCCGAAGAGGCGAAGCGCATTTACGGCGATACCACCATTCCCGCGCCGTCCAGTGACAAACGCGTTGTCGTCATTAGGCAGCCAGTGGGTGTTGTGGCGTGTATTACGCCGTGGAATTTTCCCAATGCAATGCTGACCCGAAAGATCGCGGCGCTCGCAGCGGGTTGCACTGTGGTATGCAAGCCAGCAAATGCGACGCCGCTCTCTGCGCTCGCGTTTGTCGAACTTGCAGAGCGTGCAGGTGTTCCTGCAGGCGTGATAAACATCGTTGCCGGCCGGACGGCGGAAATCGGTAGTGAGATGACGTCGAATCCCATTGTTCGCAAGCTGACCTTTACGGGTTCTACTCCAGTTGGCAAGAAACTCATGGCAGCGTGTTCGGCAACAGTCAAGCGCACCTCGATGGAACTGGGCGGCAATGCGCCATTCATTGTTTTCGATGATGCCAATCTTGATGCTGCGATTGCAGGCGCCATGCTTTGCAAGTTTCGCAATGCCGGACAAACTTGTGTTTGTGCCAACCGGTTTCTTATTCAGGATGGCATTTATGATCAGTTCGTCGAGCGATTCGTTGCCGCCACAGCTGAATTGAAACTGGGAGAAGGCACCGACAAGGGCGTAACGATGGGCCCGTTGATTAATGACGGGGCGGCAAACGACGTACTTGAGTTCATTGATGATGCTGTCAAAAATGGTGCCAATGTCGCACTGGGTGGTGGCCGTTCGGATCTGGGCAGTTGTTTCATCCAGCCGACAGTGCTGACCGAAGTCAGCGACAACATGCGCGTGTTCCGCGAGGAGATATTCGGGCCAGTCGCGCCGCTCTTCCGGTTCAAGACAGAAGAAGAGGCCGTTGCCATGGCGAACGATACAGAGTTCGGTCTCGCCTGCTATTTCTACTCGCGAGATATCGGTCGCATATGGCGCGTTGCAGAAAGCCTGGAGTACGGCATCGTCGGCATTAACGAGGGCATTGTTTCCAACGAGGCGGCACCGTTCGGTGGCGTAAAGGAATCCGGCCAGGGCCGCGAAGGATCCAGATACGGCCTGGACGATTACCTGGAAATCAAATACATGTGCATGGGCGGAATCTAGTATGTGTATTGTCACCGTGTTGATTTTCTCGCTGGTTTCATAGACGTCCGATTCTGGCTAATATCGCCCCTCTGGCGGCGTATACTGATCTCAGTTTTTCAGAGGTCGTGCAATGTTGCAGAGCAAGATTTACGAACGTGCAAGGTTGTCGAGAGATGCTCGTTTCGACGGGCAGTTCTATGTCGGCGTCAAGACGACCGGAATTTACTGCCGCCCGATCTGTCCTGCTAACTCGCCAAAAAGCGAGAACGTCGCGTTCTACAGGAGTGCGGCGGCGGCCAGTGAGGCTGGATTCCGCCCCTGTCTTCGATGTCGTCCGGAATGCGCGCCGGGTACGCCTGCCTGGAGCGGTACCTCGACCACCGTACGGCGAGGGTTGCGCCTTATCTCCAGCGGCGCACTGGATAGTGGCAACGTGGAAGGCCTCGCCGACCGGCTTGGCGTGACCAGCCGCCACTTGCGGCGGCTCTTCAGCAAGCATCTGGGTGCATCGCCACTGGCAGTGGCACGTACACAAAGACTGCAGTTTGCAAAGCGCCTGATCGACGAAACGAAACTGCCGATGAGCGGCGTTTCGGCTGCCGCAGGCTACGGAAGCGTGCGCCGATTCAATGATGTGTTTCAAAACACCTACGGTCGAGCGCCGAGAGACTTGCGAAAATCCAGGGATGAATCCCAACCCGTTGGACGCAAGGCGACGCTCACTGTTCGGCTGCCTTACCGGGCGCCTTATAACTGGAATGCTT
>QIHS01000115.1 GCA_003229095.1 Woeseia sp.
CCTGCATAACTGCCTGGCGCCATTTGCAACGCGATGATCCTGGTGCGGCCTTCAGCGGTCTCCAGCCATGCACGACGACTGGTACTGAAATCGGCAATTCCGGGTATCGCCATCAGATCGTCAATCAGCTCATGATTCAGCACGCCTCGTGGCACGCCAACATAGATATCCGATTGAAGAGACGTTCCCAGCCATTCGTTGACGGATGATCTGAAGCTTTCGACCATGACACTGACACCAATCGTCGCGGAAACTGCAATCGACAACGCAACCACAGCAACCCCGGTACGACTGAGCGTTTTTCCTACGCCGCCGATGGCCAAACGCCCTGCCGTGCCGGCAAACCCTCCCGCCAGCGGCGCCAGGGCTGCCGACATGAAGCGGACAAAAATCGGAATACAAAAGGCAAAGCCCATGATCAGCATGAACAGCGAGTTCAGCCCGACAATCAGGCTCTGACCCGAAAAAACCAGCAACAGGATCGCGACGAGGATCAGGCAAATACCTGCTGCTGCCAGAATCGGAATGATGTTGCTGGCGCGTTGCTCGAGAACCGACCTCGCCAACGCAAGACGTGGCGGATAATGTGTCGCCTCAATTGCAGGAACTGCAGCGGCGACGACCGTTGCCCACAGGCCGATGAGAATGCCTTTGGCAATAGAAAAAGTACTTACAGAAACAGCAGTCACGTTCACGACGAAATAATGATCGCTTACGGTTCGTGCGACTAACAACAACATGCGACTAACAACAACAATTTTTCTCCCAGCCACACTCCCAACAGGACACCCAGCGTTGCACCGACAATGCCGATAAACACCGCTTCGGTCAGTATGATCCTGAACAGTTGCAAACGCGTAACGCCAAGCGCACGAAGGATGCCGATCAGGTCACGCCGCTGTAACACGGCGAAAGCCATGCTGTTGTATATCAGGAATACGCCAACCAAAAGCGCCAGCATGCTCATGGCCATCAGGTTGGTCATGAATGCTTTACTCATATCCGCCGTTGTTTGTGTCCGTCCGGCGGACGACAACAGTTCGTATCCGGGCGGCAACGCCGCACGGATATCCCGCTCCGTTCGATCGTCGCCGACGGTGAGTTTGACGTCGATTCGGCTTAGTTTTCCCTGCATTCCCAGCCAGTGTTGTGCCATAGCAATATCGGTGATGACGAGATCTGCCATTTGCGGCTGGTTGTCGCCGCTCACAACGCCAGCCAGCAAGGCCGTGAAACTCTCTCCATTTGACTGCAGAGAGAAATCGTCGCCTTTCTCAATCTTGAGACGGTTTGCAGTCTCTTCCGACAGCAATACATAGCCATCGCCGGACAGGAACTGGCGTACCGACTGCATTGCGGAGACTCCGCTTGACGTCACCGCGTCATTGCCCGCGCCGGTAATCGCGGTAAAGCTGCGGAATTCTCGCTCAGCGAAAATATCGACGCCCATCACTAACATGGTCGTGTCCTGCACGCGCACATACCCGGAAACAATCGGTGCGACGTTTCTGATGCCGTGCTCGACACGAAGCCGGACGTAGAACGATTCATCGACGCGACCCGGACCTGCAATAATCTGGTGCGTGGCATCGCCGTTGACTGCGTCCATCGACGCAACAAAAGCTTTCCTTGAGCTCTGCGTGGCAAGATCAACGGCAACCATGACCGCGACGCCAACAGCGATGCCCAATATTGCCAGCGCAAGTTGCCAGGGATGTCGTAACAGATACCCTGAACTCGCCCGATGGAGCACCCGCATCAAGAGCTCAATTTACCATCGCGTAATTCCAGCACCCGGTCACAACGCTCGGCAATGGCTGTGCTGTGCGTTGCGATGAGCATCGTGCCACCACTGTTGAGGACCAGTTCGTCCAGCAATTTCAGCACGCCCTGTGCTGTCTGCTGATCGAGGTTTCCCGTCGGCTCGTCTGCCAGCAAAAGAGACGGCTCATGTGCCACTGCCCGCGCCAAAGCTACACGCTGTTGCTCGCCGCCTGAGAGCACGTCCGGATAACTGTCGGCCCGATCAGCGAGATCGACATCACCGAGTAGTTTTCGAATTCGTTCGCTGGCGCGATCATTGTCAAATCCGTTTAGCTCGAGGACCAGCCGCACATTGTCGCTGACCGTGAGTGTCGGTACGAGGTTGAATGACTGATAGACGAAACCAATATGCTGTCGCCGGAACAAAGTCCGGTCGTGCTCGGACATGCGAGTGATGTTTTGGCCACCCACTTCGATCTCGCCTGCGTCTGGAATATCAATGCCGCTGATCAGGTTGAGTAACGTCGATTTTCCAGAGCCACTACGCCCTCGCAGGGCAACGGTTTCGCCTCGCTGGAAATCCATCGTGATGTCACGCAAGACGTCATGCTGACGCGCGCCTTCCTGAAACTGCTTTGACAGCCCTAAGAGACGAATTTCCGGGACGGGTGAGTTCATTCCTCGCGTAGCGCTGATAAATAGTGAGATTCGACATGATTGTGAAATCATCTTAACCGTACGCGGGCTTTCCTGCTCGCGCGCACTCAATGCGTGCGAATGGTCACGCCCTCGAAAAATGCAACCAGTTCATGAATAAAGTAGGCGCGTGGTTGCTCCAGGAATGCTGCATGGTCCCCGCCGGGCACCGAGACGTACTGTTTGTGTCCTGTCCCGAGCCGCGTGAACAACCTGGCCTGGTTCGCAGCTGGCGCAAGCGGGTCATACTCGCCGGCAATCACCAAAACGGGGATGTCAATTTTCGACTCATCCAGCTTGTTGTATTCGTCTGTTCCGCGTATGTCGACGCGAACCGGATCCGCTGTGAGTGCCGCCTCAACATAGGTGTCGATTGCTTTCTTGCTGATCGATCCCGGGACAATGAAGTCGCTGGCAGCCGCCGCCGCGGTGTTTATCTGCTTTGCAGGCTGTATGCCCGGCTCGTCAGCCGGCAATGCGATGTCAATATCTCGCCAGTATCCGAACAGTGTCAGCGATGAAGCGACGCCAGGATGACGCTG
>QIHS01000100.1 GCA_003229095.1 Woeseia sp.
ATTAGTGTATTTAACCAGGTCGCAGCACTCCGCGTTGTGAGTCAATCTCTGGCACAGGGCGAGTCGATTTCGGACGGCAACGAAACAGTGAACGCAGCGAAGTTTGCGACTGCCCGGACAACAAAAACCGCCGATCCCGGTGGCGATGCAATTCGGATTGGCGTATCGGGTAACTCGGATTCGTTAATCGTGGACAAAGCCTACGCTTCGACACTGTCTGCATTCGATGCCTATCGCGCTCAGAATTACAAACGTGCGGAGAACGATTACCTCGAAGCGCTGGAAATGGAACCCCACCACGGACTCGCAGCTGTCTACCAGCAGACCGGTAGAGAAGGTCGTGCTGCAGAAATCTATCGGAAGCTGCTTGCATTCGACCCCGGCAACACAGCTGCTGTTTCAGAGATCATTTCGCTCAGGTCAATCGGCTTTGATCCGGACAGCGAATCAGAATTGAAGCATCTTCTGCAGCGGTTCCCGAAGTCCCATCACCTTTATTTTGCGCTCGGATCGCTGTACGTGGAAAGCGGTCGCTGGGCAGACGCCCGGTTTGAGTTTCTTGCTGCGCACGAGCTGGCACCACTAAATGCAGACTATAGTTTTAACCTGGCTGTAAGCATGGAGAGACTGGGAAGATTCAGCGAGGCCAGACGCTATTTTGAGACTGCGTTATCGACCGCGGAAGAGAATTCCAATGTCGACAAGAATGCTGTTGCCCGCTATCTGGACGAGATGGCAGCTCGGCAGCGAGAGCGATCATGAGTACGATAACGGTTCGAAAACTGCAGGCAAGCGAACCCAGGCAGCCATTAGGTGAGCGGCTTATCGAATCAGGTCTGATAACCCAGGACCAGCTGCAGGTTGCGCTTACAGAACAGAACAGGCATGACGAGCCGTTGGGTCGAATACTCGTCAACCTTGGCTTGATAAGCGAAGGTGTATTGCGGGATACGCTCGGTGAGTCCCTGGGACACGAGAGTATAGATTTGTCGACGGTCGTGCCGGACCCGGACGCGCTGCAGATGATTCCGAAAAACATCGCTCGGCGATATCACATGTTGCCGATAAATTTTGACAAGAACGAGAAAATTCTGACCGTTGCGATGGCGGATACGTTTAACGTGGTGGCGCTTGACCAGACGACCGCACTGTTGGGAAGCGATGTCGGTCTGGAAACACTGGTTGCCGGCGAGGCTGAGATTGAAGCAGCTATTGAGCAGTTCTATCAGTTTGAATTGTCGATTCAGGGCATTCTCAGGGAGATCGATACGGGAGAGGTTGATCAGCTAAGCCTCGCTATTGAGAATGAAGAGTATAGCCATCCTCTGATTCGGCTCGTCGATGCGATTCTCGCCGACGCCGTAAAACGTGATGCCTCTGATATTCACCTTGAACCGGAAGCCGGATTCCTTCGAGTTCGATACCGGGTCGACGGCGTTCTTCGTCAGGTCATGGCGTTGCATCGGAGTTACTGGCCGGGCATGGTCGTACGGCTAAAGGTAATGGCGAAGATGAATATTGCCGAGACCCGCGCACCGCAGGACGGACGTGTATCGCTCCGACTTGCCGGCAGGCCGATAGATTTTCGCGTTGCCTGCCAGCAGACGACTCACGGGGAAAACTTTGTTCTCCGTGTCCTCGATCGGCAAAAAGGAATTGTGCCACTGGAAAAATTGAATCTCGCCAAAGATACATTGGCCAGCATTCAGATCATGATGGCTCGACCGGAGGGAATCATTCTGGTCACTGGTCCTACCGGCAGTGGCAAAACCACCACTCTGTATTCAATGCTTAGTTACCGCAATGACGAATCCGTGAACATCATGACGCTCGAGGATCCGGTTGAGTATCCAATGAGTATGATTCGCCAAACCTCCCTGAACGAAGCCGCGAAACTGGACTTCGCGAACGGCATCCGGTCAATGATGAGACAGGATCCTGACATCATCCTGGTGGGGGAAATACGCGA
>QIHS01000429.1 GCA_003229095.1 Woeseia sp.
TCAAATTCGTTCCGGAGAATTGGTCGAAGACCTACTTTGAATGGATGAACAACATCCAGGACTGGTGTATCAGTCGTCAGCTCTGGTGGGGCCACCGGATACCGGCATGGTTTGACGAAGACGGCAATATCTATGTTGGCCGCAACGAGAAAGAGGTGCGCGAGAAACACGACCTTGGCGCGTCGATGAAGCTGCGCCAGGATGAAGACGTGCTCGACACCTGGTTCTCATCTGCTCTTTGGCCATTCAGCACGCAAGGCTGGCCGAAAGACACCGATTCACTGAAATCGTTCTACCCCGGCAATGTTCTGGTCACGGGTTTTGACATTATTTTCTTCTGGGTCGCCCGCATGATCATGATGGGCATGAAGTTCATGGACGATGTGCCATTTCGCGAAGTTTACATTCATGGCCTCATTCGAGATTCAGACGGCCATAAAATGTCGAAGTCCAAAGGCAACGTATTGGACCCGCTGGACTTGATCGATGGTGTTGATCTGGACACGCTGCTGAAAAAGCGTACCAGCGGATTGATGCAACCCCACTTGAAACCAAAAATTGAAGCGTCGACCCGGCAACAGTTTCCTGACGGCATCGGTGAGTACGGTGCGGATGCCCTGCGCTTTACTTTCGCGTCTCTCGCCACGACAGGCCGGGACATTCGATTCGATCTGGGGCGCATCGAAGGCTACAAGAATTTTTGCAACAAACTCTGGAACGCATCCCGCTACGTTCTCATGAACACAGAGACACTCGATCAGGGTGAAACTGAATACAGTAGCGCTGATCGATGGATTCGTTCGCGGTTGCAATCCGTGGCAGCCTCCATGCAGGGAAATCTCGATACCTATCGCCTCGACCTCGCGGCCTCGGCAATCTACGACTTTACCTGGCACGAGTTCTGCGCCTGGTATCTCGAATTGTCGAAACCGATTTTGCAATCGGACGAAGCAACCGATGCACAAAAACGCGGCACGCGGCGCACGTTAATCGACACGCTTGAATCTGTTTTGCGCTTACTGCACCCGCTGCTTCCATTCGTCACTGAAGAGATCTGGGCCGAGGTGGCACCCCGCGCCGGCATCGAGGGTGAAACGATCATGTTGCGCCCGTTTCCAATTTCGGACAATGAGCAGAAAGATAAAGCGGCCGAACAAGAACTCGACTGGGTGAAGCAGTTTATTCTCGGCATCCGCCAGATTCGCGGCGAAATGGATATTTCACCCGGCAAAGTACTGCCCGTGTTCATGGAGGACTTCGACGACGCCGATCTGCGCTATGCTGAACGCAATGCATTGCTGCTAAAACGTGTCGGCCGCATTGAGTCAGTGAAAGTGCTGAAAGATGACGATGAAGCATCGAAATTTGCAACCGCCATGCTAGGCAATATGCGTTTGCTGGTACCGATGGCCGGCCTGATCGACATCGAGGCAGAAATTGAACGGCTTGAGAAGCAACGCGAGCGAACACAGGCTGATCTCACGCGAAGTCGCGGCAAACTGGATAACGCAAATTTTGTTAACAATGCGCCAGCAGAGGTCGTCGCTCAGGAGCGTCAGCGTGTTACAGACTTTGACGTGCTCATTGGCGGGCTCGATGAGCAGCTTGCCCGGCTCAAAGCCGGCAATTGAATCTGTTTTGAGGAATGGTTCACAATACTGAGGATCTCAGGGTGCATTGCGGGCGGCGATTGGTGACTATGGATCGCTGTAGACCCACGTAGCAGGAGCAACAGATGCAACAGGGCAACACCGTCGAAACGCTGCCGCTGGA
>QIHS01000287.1 GCA_003229095.1 Woeseia sp.
CGGGGTCCAGTGCGCCACGCTGAATGGCGATGACGCTAATGACCTCTACCGGATCGGGAATTCTTCGCTCACCAGATACGACATCGCCAATAATGAAGACTTCCAGGCAGCCTCCACATTCGCGGGATATTTGCCTGAATTCGTCCGCAATCCAGCGCCGGGCAGCACCAATACCACGCGTATTGGATTCGGTCTCAGACAGCGTATGCCGCGTACCGAAACCAACCAGTTTGCGAATGTCCGTCTCTATTCGATCGGCGGATACTGCCGCGGCAAGATCGTGACGAATTTCCTCAGTCTGCGCGCTCGAAAAAACAATCAAACTCGATAACAATACGCCGGCCAAGCCGGTCTTTAGATGTCTCATAACTGCACACTGCCCCATGTCTTGTTTTTGGTTTACCGCCAACGAATCTCATTCAGCCCAGCACGGATACTTTGCGAGCGTTTCTTTTTCGTTGAGTCGTGGATGATCGCCAGCAAAAGAAAATCCATCCGGCTTACTGTCGATGAATATTTCACTAGCCACCACAAGGCCGTCTCTGTCGTCAAACGCACCTATACAAATCTCATAGGTGTCAGACGCTCGCACCCTGTAGAACAGGTTGGAACCGCAGAGACGACAGAATCCCCGTTCTGCCCAGGCAGATGACTGGAATCGTTGCAGGTTTTCTTCGCCTTCGATAGTCAGCGTGCGAACTGAGGTTGCCAGAAACGGGCCAGCGCTGGCACATGTCACAGTGGCAAACGCCAAATTCCGTTTCTACTTCCTCTGCAGTAAACCGAACTGCGCCGCATAAACATTGACCGCTTCTGATGCTCATTACAATTTCGGCGTCAACTTGAGAAGCCGACCACCCTTCTCGTCTTCCAGGATCCAGATCGCCCCGTTTGGTCCTTGTTCTTCCTCTCGTATTCGCTTGCCCATGTCGAATCTCTCGACCTCGCGCGCGGTGTCACCGTCAATCTCAACGCGAATCAGCGACTCCGAACCCAGGCCACCGAGAAAAGCATTGCCTTTCCATTCCGGAAACAGGTTGCCGTCGTAGAACATCAAACCGCCCGGCGATATCGCGGGCACCCAGTAGGCTTTCGGCTTTTCAAACTCGGGGCGCGTATCGTGATCTGGTATTTCCTGGCCACTGTAGTGATCACCATTCGACACGATCGGGTAGCCGTAGTTGTGGCCACGCAATACGAGGTTTAGTTCGTCGCCATGCGCTGGGCCCATTTCCTGGTTCCAGAGACGGCCTTGCGAATCGAAAGCGATGCCGAGTGGATTGCGGTGGCCCAACGACCAGATTTCTGCAGTCACGCCACCCTGATCTGCGAACGGGTTGTCGCTCGGCACAGTGCCGTCATCATGCAGGCGAATAACCTTGCCCAGGTTCGATTTCATGTCCTGGGCCGGATCGAATTTTTGCCTATCGCCGGATGCAATGAACAAATAGCCATCTGCGGAAAAGGCGATGCGATGACCGTAGTGGCCACGACCCGTCACTTTCGGGCTTTGCCGCCAGATAACCGTCATGTTGTGCAGCGAGCCGGCACCATTACTATCCAGCGCAAGCGTACCGCGTGCGATAGCGGCTCCGCGTTTATTGCCGTCGCCTGCTTCGGCATAACTCAGATAGATGACCCCGTTCTCGGCAAATTGCGGATGCAGCACGACATCACCGAGGCCACCCTGCCCGCCGTAGTCAACGACTGGCACGCCTGACAACGGTGCGGACTTGTCGCCATCTTGAGTGACGATTAGCACACGCCCCGACATTTCCGTCACCAGCAATCGACCGTCGGGCAGAAACGTCATTGCCCAGGGCTCATCGGGCCACGTTTCTGGGTCCGCTGAGGCGCAGGCAGTAACAACAAAACTCAAAGCAAGAAGATATAGTCGGTTCATTTTTGCCCTTCCTGGAAAATGGTTGGCGATCATCCAACAGACCCGTTATTCGGCGCTGCGCTCTGTTGGCAGATCCTGCGAGGATGCTCATCACTGACTGTTACAGTTTGCCTGATTTGCCTGCCGGCGGAAACATTCACCGCCTGAAAAGCGCCCGCAACACGACAAGCATGGAAATTTGCGCAGCAACGGCTGCAATCCAGTGAATGTCGAAATAGCCGGCAACGATGAATCCGGCCAGCGCAATCGCGCCGTTGGTTACCGCATATGGCAACTGTGTCCGAAAGTGTTCCAGCGGCGTTGTGCCAGCCCCTGTTGAGGAGAGAATGGTTGTTTCCGAAACCGGTGAGGAGTGATCGCCAAACAGGCCGCCTGATAATACGGCACCGATAACAATGGGTAGTGGCGCGCCTGTCGCCAGCGCGGCCGGGATTGCGAGCGGCATCATAATAATGATCGTGCCCCAGGAAGACCCGGTCGCGAATGAAATGATTGCTGCCAGCAGAAATACGACAGCGGGCAACAATCCACCGGGCAGTCCTTCGCGGGCGATTTCGGCAACGTAGGCACCGGTGCCCAGCGATTCGCTAACACTGCCAAGCGTCCAGGCGAGTACCAGCGTCGCCGCAATCGGCATCATGCCGGTCATACCTTCTATATAACGAGTAAATGTGCCGAGCAGATTCTGCACACCGGTGTAGACGATCAAGACAACCAGCGTTACCGCGGCCAGGAAATAGGCTGCTGACAATCCGGCCCTGAAATCTGAGCCCGCAACCTGTTCGAAGGGAAAACCATGGTGATTGAGCGTTGCAAACAGTGTCACGCCGAGCACCAGTAACGGCAGCCAGACCAACACGGGTCTTGCTTTGCTGCGCTCGCCCAGCGGTGATATCGGCCGAGCAACAACCTTTTCGGCAGCTTCCTTTTCTGCCTGCGCCATCGGCCCGTAGTCGAAGTTCAAGACAGTGAGGACGGGCACCATAGCAATCGCCAGCCATGCATAAAGTTGGTAGGGAATCGCGGCGACAAATGCGTCCCATTCAGAGGTTGCCACAGCGTTCGCCGAAAATGCGTCAGCGATGACACTCATGATGAAGACGCCCCAGCCGATGAACGGAATGAGAATGGCAACCGGGGAGGATGTCGAATCCAGAATGAACGCCAGTTTCTGCCGGGAGATTTTCAGTCTATCGGTCAGTGGTTTGAATACAGGACCAACGATGAGCGGTGTGCCGAGATCCGAAAAGAAAATCATGATGCCGGCGCCCCATGACGCAAATTGCGCGCGCGCCTTGCCGGACACCCAACGTGCCGCAACCTGGGCAAACGCTGTACCACCGCCCGAGAATTCGATCAGTTTGACGAAGCCGCCGATAAACACGAGCAATACAAGAACGCTCGCGTTATAACGATCAGCAATCTCAGGGACGATGTGATCGCCGATCAATGTCGGCACAAATAGCAGCAAAGACGAATCCGCCGCCATCGCAACACCGACAAAGACACCCGCGAACAGGCCTACCAGGACATTGCGCGATGCCAGCGCAACGACCAGCGTGACCAGCACAGGCAGCAATGATGCAAACGACGGTTCGGACATAAAAACGGGCTCTGACCCGGTTTAGCAAATGTTCAGGTATATTCTAGTAAAAACTGGGTCAGAGCCCGTTTTTTTGGCCTAAATCAATACGGTGGTGAACAAAATCAACGTCAGAAACTTTCTTATCGCGTCGGTTACGACGATCTTTATTCTTGGCTCGGTCGGCATTGATGCCACCAGCCGTCATCCGGTTCGAGGTAACAATGGTGTTGTCGCTTCTTCGTCGCGGATCGCCTCTGAAGTTGGCGTCGACATCCTCAAAACGCGATTGACGCATCGATTGCAACGGCGTTTGCCATGGCGGTTACCTGGCCGACAGCCGGCAACATTGGTGGCGGTGGGTTTCTGGTGTACCACGGTGCCAATGGTGACGCGACAACCTTCGACTTTCGAGAAAAAGCGCCACTGGCTTCCACTAAGACCATGTATCTCGATGATGAAGGCAATATCCGCAACAACTCAAATCACGATGGCATTCTTGCTGTCGGTGTTCCGGGCACAGTGGCTGGTCTCGAACTTGCACACCAGCG
>QIHS01000123.1 GCA_003229095.1 Woeseia sp.
GTCAATCACGATCACCGCACCCGGCAATGCGTCCAGCACTTTTGCGAGTCGGCTGTCGGGGCGTTCGCTCTCGAGAAGAGACTGGAACGTCAACTTTTGACGTTGTGCCGACTGCCTCGAAAATGCAGCGACTTTTTCCTGCAGATCGAGATAGGAAGACTCCAACCTGCAGGACTGCTGGTTAAAAGCATAAAATGCCCTCTCCAGCTGTTGCACATCAATGACCGTGGCGGTCAAGACGATGCTCCAATATGAATTCCTGGCTTCATGCCTGACTACTAAGCAAGATGCGTGCCAAGATCTGTTTTCGTTTTAAATCAACGTGTTACCAGACCTCACTCTAATGGAAACTGTCAGTTTTCTGACGGTCGCGTGCAAAATTCTGGCACTGCATACCAGCCCTGTCGACATCGACCTGACACAGATGACTGCTTGCTGGCGGAAACCTCAGCGCGTCATATTGCTGGCGAGTGACTGAACTCGCTCTTTTTGCCGATCAGAGGGTGCGGCGAATCTCTGTAACTCCGCGGTGTCGATACTCAGCTCAGATGCAAACCGGGTGAGACTGGTGCGATACACGTCTTCAACCTCAGTGTTTTGAACCGCGGCAGCGCCGGCAACAACGACAGCAGCCAGGCGGTGATCACACTGTGATTTTGGAAAAGCTCGGTAGTGATAAACAGATATCATCGGCGCTGGCAGAGACCATGTGCGCGCGAGCTCCGAGGTCATGATTCGATGATCCGTGTCAAACTCGTCAACGAACTTTCCCGACAGGCTGTTCGGTCTTTGGTTATCGCGATTTGCAACCAGGACAGCACTCGTTCGCTTAGCTTCCATGTGAGCGAGCGCAAGCAGCCCGAGATTGTGGCAAAGACCCGCAGAATAGGACAGATCTCGCACCTCATCGTCCGCAACTTCATCCGCAGCCGCAATTTTCTTGCAACATTCTGCCGTCAATAGCGACTGCACCCAGAAGCGCTCTGTGCTGAAGCCGGGGCAGCGGCTGCTGTTAAATGTCTGCTGAATAGCCATCGCGAGAACGAGAGAGCGCACGGTATCCACACCCAGAACACGCGCAATCGCTTCACCAATACTATTGACCGGTTCTGCGAGTCCAAAGTAGGCTGAGTTCGCCAACCCGAGCAACTTTGCACATATTCCCGGGTCGCTCTCGACGACCGAGGCAACTTTTTCTGCGTCGATAAATTCGTCACCAAAACAGGTCAATATCTCCTGCGCTGTAGCGGGAAGCGGCGGTAGCGCAGCTATCGACTGTGCGAGTCTGGCCGCCGTTTCTGTACCGTCAATTTCCGCGTTACTTTTCACACCTAACCTGCCTTGGCCCGAAGCTTGACGGGCTCACCTGGTGACGTTGTCTTTTCGGGTAGTTTTGGGGCAAGCACAAACGGCCTGCCGACGGTAAATCCCTGCGCATAGTCGGCTCCAATGTGACGGACCAGCTCAAGCAATTCTTCGTTCTCTACGAATTCTGCTATGGTCCTGATTTTAAGCGATCGGGCGATGTCGATAATCGACTTGACGAATATTCGATCTGCTTCGTCTTCAAGAATATTGCGAATGAACCTGCCGTCGATCTTGAGGTAGTCGACGGGCAACTTCTTAAGGTAACCGAACGACGACAGTCCGCTGCCGAAATCATCCAGGGCAAACTCACATCCCATTTCCCTCAGGTCCGACATCAGTTTGCCAGCCTCAGAGACATTTCTGATGAAGGCAGTCTCGGCGATCTCAAAATTAATTGTCCC
>QIHS01000045.1 GCA_003229095.1 Woeseia sp.
CGCTGGAGTGGCGTGCCCAAATAGGGCCAAAGCTTGTGTGCGTGACGAAATTCGCTTTTTTTAGCCTGCAAGCGCCGCATCAATCACGACATTAAACTTTGTTTCAACATCACTACAGACGTCGAATGACGCGTAAGTGGCGTACTGCTTCAAATTCTCCTTCATATCAGACAGAATCTGATTGCGATCCAGTGCACGCGGTTCACTGACGGATAGCAGGGATTGTAATGCTTCTTGTTGTAGTTTCTCAGCTTCAAACTCAACTGATTTGATGCCGTCACGAAGTTCCATGCAGGCGTCGGTTTGCATCGGTTCGACTGCGCATCCGCTATGTTTCATCCAGGTCCTTGACGAGCGCAACGGTATGACCACGTGGTTTGCCCACAGGGTTGAAAACTGACTGGCCCTGGCAAACAAATCGCCGTCAAATCGACCCGCAACGACACCGACCCAGCAACAATACAGGAGCATGTTTACATCGGCACCATAGTCATTCTGCAATGACAAAGAGGCCTCTGGCACGCCATCAGAACGATAGGTGCGGACCGAGAAATTCCAGAAACGCTCAAATTCCGCCGACACAATCTAAGCCTCCGGTGCAACCGTCAGTTCGATTCCGTCCAGATCATCATGCCAGCTGATCTGACAGGAAAGCCTCGAGCCAGGCATCATCTCACTTCCCTCCCCTTCAAGCGCCGCGACTTCGAAGTCCGTTTGCGGCTTTAGCCTGCTGAGCCAGGGTTCTGCGACGAAGACATGACAGGTAGCGCATTGGCAGGAACCGCTGCACAGCGCCTCGACCGATAGCCCTGCCTCCCGCAAAATTTCCATCAGACTTGCGCGATCGCGCCCGGTGAGTTCATGTTTGCTGCCGTCACGATCAGTAGCAAAGATCCTGGTCAATTTATTTCCCCAAAGTAAAGAAATCAAGCCGCAGACGCGCTGAGGCTGTCGGCGCTGTCCGCCGCGTCAAAATATCACTCGCTGGATAATAATCCAACCACACATAGCAAAAAATCTTGTTGTCGGGCACATCGTTGATAACGCCTTACTTAGCGACTTCGTCAATCGCATATGCTCGCGACTTGTCGCCAAATAACACGCCGTACGCTTGGTCGTGGTTTGCCTGAAAGCTGATTTTCACCCGCAAGCAGACGCCCGGCCCAGGTTAGCTACCGGTCAGGCGATAGGCCTCCATAAACCGATCGACAACATGGTGTGCCCTGACGCCAATTTCCTCAGCGGAGGGCTGACTCGCGTTCAGGTAAAGTTGCTCAATGTAACGTTGATGCATGAGCATACCGCGAAGAAATTCCGACGCCTCTCCCGCGCTCGTGATATCGATCAACCCTTTGTTGATCAGAATTTCAAAATAATCGCGCAGCAACGTATGGCTGTGTAACGGGCCGCGTTCATAATACATTCGCGCAATATCCGGGAAACGCTCACGTTCCGCGATGATGAGGCGAGTCAGTTCCCGGTGCTTGCGAGAAAATACCACTCGCAGACGTTGTTCCGAAAATGCCACGAGCGTATCGCGTATGTTATCAAGCGATCTGAGTTCCCCGCTCTCGTTGCTGGCAACGATGGATTCAATAACCGCGCGAAACAAATCCGCTTTGGTCGGGTAAAAACTGTACAAGGTTGCTTTTGAGCCGCCGGATTTCTCAACGATGGCATCGATTGAGGTCTCGCCGTAGCCTATTTTCAGGAAAAGTTGAGTCGCAGCAGCAAGGATTTTTGTTTTTCGCTGCTGTCCTCGCCCTCGCGACGTAACATAGTGCGGATCCCTGCCGGTCTTCTTGCCAGTCCGTTTGATTTTCTTGCTTTTATTCGCCGCCAAGAAACTGGCTCCATCTGCAATTCAGGTCGATCAGGGTTGGCTGGAACCGTACCCTAACATATGGCTGTCGCTCATTCCGGGCCCGGCAATCTTCGATCGAAGTATGCATTGGCCGCTTGTTGAAACACCCTGCTTTTTTAGTCCGATTGCCAGCCCGGACTATTCATTACCAAAAGCGTTTCGATAGTAATCGAAAAAATCACCTTGCCAGTTTTCCAGCACCGTCTCGAGATCATTGCGGGCTGTTTGGGACAATACCCCATTCGTGTTCGATGCCATGTTTGTCAAGCTCAGCATGGTAATTTTTGTTCCACGCCAGCAAGCCATCATCGGCGCCTACGTAGATCCGAATACTGAAGTTTTCCGCGATATTCTCGGCACTATTTGCCAATACCTGCCAGGGCGACCGTTCCCTGGCGTATTCCATATCGGCTGAAAACACGTTGTCGAATATTGCGCGGCGGCGTTCACGAAAGGTTTCCGGCGTATGCAACGCACCAGCCAGGATGGACACAGACGAAAAGAGTTTGCTGTGTTTAATGCCGAGGTAAGCCGATCCGTAGCCGCCCATGGAAAATCCTTCAATGCCCCGACCACGCCGATCTGCAATGGTTCGGTAATTGCGATCAATGTGCGGAATCAGCTCGTCAATGATGATCGTTTCCAGTGGCAGCCGGCCGTCTTTGGAGTTGGTCCACATACTGAGGCCGCTTGGATCGATGCAACTGACAATGATCATTTCCGGAGAACCAGTCGCCCTGATTGCCGCGTCGAGACGCTCTGCAACTGGTGTCGCGTTATAGGGCCGCCCGAATGCACCATGTAACCAGTAGACGACCGGGTAGCGTTTATCACTGTCGTGGTAGCCGGGCGGCAGGTAAATATAAAAACTGACTTCGCTGTCCGCCGCTGCACTTGCAAAATTTCCGACCTGCCAGATATCGGTCCATGGCCCGATCTCCCAGGACAGGTCCATCACGACATTTGG
>QIHS01000162.1 GCA_003229095.1 Woeseia sp.
GCAGTGAAGTCTCCATATTGTTTGACGAGATTTTCTACAAGCAGCATTTCGCATTTCCTTCCGGGATCAATCAGAGCGAGAGCCCAACGGTGACCAGACTAGTCCATCCCGGCGCATTCGTCCCGAAAATTTGCCTGTCGAATATTTTGGGGACTATTTTGGGGACATCCATTGATTTCCTGGGCAATCGACTTTCACTTAAATTGTTGATTTTTATAACTTGGTACTACCGCGAATTGGCGTTTTGAAGACTATTGCTGTCGTCAATTCATCCTCAAATCTGTGGATGTCCTTAAAATTGGTGGATGTCCTTAAAATTGGATGTCCTTCCACAGACAGATTCCACCCCGTTGAAGGCAGGACCGAAACGCATTTAGAAACTTGTCGCGAGTCGCCGGCAGCCACGGCGGTGGACCTGGCGCCTGCCGCGACACTACCGATTCAGTTACCGGCTGGCGAGCAGATCGCTGGCTTCCTGCAGGTAAACATAATTCTCATCAGCGACCAACCAGATTTCCAACGCGTTATTGAGTAGCGCAAGCCCGGCATCTTCCTGACCCTGTGCGAAGTGCGCTTTGGCGGCCACCATCATTGCATGTGCGTGCGCAGGGAAGACTCGCAGGATGCCCTCTATCAGCTCCAGGCAAATCTCGGGCTTGTTGGCATCCAGGTAAAGCTGCGCCAGTGTCACCTGCACCGACAATGCGGTGAGGTTATTCTGCAGTGTCTGAATGAATGACTGACCGAGCAAAGAGCGCGCTCGATCAAGGTGCTCCATAGCCGCTTCGATATCTTCGTCCCAAATGGCCAGCCGTGCGACATCCATTTCGATAAACGGGTCCAATAACGCTGGCAATTGATCCCTGACTTCACTCGTTTTTTGCACCCATTCCCTGAGCCCCTCACGATCACCCATCTCGGTATAAATGCTCGTGTAGGTGAAGCTCACATACGAAGTCAGTGGTGGTTGTAACTGGGCTGTGATCCCATCAATAAGGGCAAGCGCCTCTTCCGTTTCACCGAGTAACAACTGAAAACTGGATTGCTGACCTTCGATGCTCAACAGTCGCACCATCGGTGGCATAAACTCACGCGCTATTTCATTGACTTCGCGAATTTGTTCTAGACTGCGTGATATTCGGCCGCGCGCGAGACCGATTTCCGTCTGTGCGCCGATCAGCTGAATCCGCTGCTGTGGCCCGAGGTCGTCATTCAACTGCGCTGCGAGCCGTTCTTCCGCTTCGTCGTATTGGCCGCGGCGTGCTTCCAGCCTGGCCAGTCCAAGTTCCGACTGTAGCGGATCATCGGAGAGTATCGCGGCATCTTCCAGAGAAAGCTGCGCTGCATCCAGGTCTCCCTGCGCCTGGTAAACGTTTGCCAGTTGCAGGTGAACAGGGCCGTCGTCAGGTTCCTGGTCAAGATAATTGTGCAGATAACCCACCGCGGCCACATAGTTTCCGCGTTGTAGTTCGACAGCGGATTTGTTGCGATAAATATCAAGATCATTCGGATCCAGCTCGAGGAGTCGGTCGTAAGCGGCGCTTGCCTTGATCAGCCCCTCCTCAGTCCCCCTGGCCATGGAGATACGTGCAAGCGTATGGAAGGCTGTAGTGCTGTTAGGCTTTACTTGCGTCCACACCTCGAGTACGCGGTCACTGCGATCAAAATCGCCGTCGTAAATATAACGATTGGCTTTCAGCGAGAATTTTCTGTATTCCGAAGTGCTTGCGAGACTGTAACCCGGGCCGACTCGACATCACCGCTCAGGTACTGGGCAATCGACAACGACCCGCTGGCCTCGGCGAAAGCGGGATCCAGTTCAACCGCGCTTTGGTATTCAGCGATGCCGGTCGGATAGTCGTTGTTCAAGACGAGCGCGGCTTCGCCATTGACGAAGTGTCTTATTGCTTCAATCGAGTCAGTGAAATGCTGGCTGATCGGGTCATCGCTTTGATTATCGGCAGGCTCGATTTCAAGAAAACTGAGGACAGCCTCGCTGACATCGTCAACCGCCGTCAGCCAATCTGCGCCGGAGAAACTGTGCGAACCTAATTCATCGCCGCTTTTAGCATCGATCAAGGTGATGTCGACTGTTCGTGTTTCGCCATCTTGTCCGAAGCTGCCCACAACCAATGCGGAGCTTCTTCGGTCTCTCGCAATTTCAACTGTCAGGCCTCGTGGCAAGTCTAGCAACGACTCATATCCCCTCGAGCGCATTTCAGATTGGATACGAGGGGAAGCAAATGGCGTAAGCACCGTAAGCACCGGCGACACCCGATTCAGATCGTGCGCCAACATCAACGGCAAACCGTATGACAACCAGTCGAGTTCACTATCACCGGATTCGTTGTCCCAGAAAAAACCAAGGACCTCCTGGTGATATCCCTGCCGGACCACCTCAAACTCCTGGATGACGCCCGTTTCATCCGGAATCTGTACCGTCTCCGTCGCCGCCTCAACCACCAGGCTGGGGCTGATAAAATACAGCACACCGGCAGCGACCAGCGCATTTAAAGGAATAAACGTGCGTTCGCTTGCGGTCCACTGATCCTTGCCCGGAGCGCCATGGTTGTAGGCAAGCAGGATGACTGCCGGCAACATCACCACCATCGCAATGAATACAAACGAGGTGACATCCGGCGGAAAGTTGAATCGTTCCGTGACCCAGTCACCCAATTCGATCACCAGCCAGGATGCCGCGACGTACATGCCGACGATCTGCGGCACACGGCGGTGAGTGAGGTCTTCAAAAATTGATCGATTTTCAGACATGATTTCTGACTGGCGGGAGACGGACCGGGGGAGTATATCCGACATTCCTGGCCGCTTGCGTTTCGGGCCGATTATAGATCGGTGTCACACCAAAAAAGGCCCCGCTACACTACTCTTGGACGATGAGACCCTTGGTCCACAAATCGTCGATATTTGTGTTCATCGCCGGCGCGCTTCTTGCCTCATGCGGCGGGTCTTCACCCGGTGGAGGCACCGAGCCACTACCACCACCGCCAGTGCAGACACGCAGTTTCTACATGGGCTTTACTCCGTGGCCCTATGACGCGACACAAGTCGCCATCGATGACGTAAATCAACGCATCCAGGACAACGGCGATATCATCGCACACCATATTATAGTCGGCGTGCCCTGGGAGGAGGCGTTGCAGGGATTGCCCTATCATCCCAATGTCGACGCAGATTTGACGGCGCGTGTACAGATGGTGCAACCGGGCAAAGAAGTCTTTCTTGCCATCGATTCGCTGAACGCATCTCGCGATACGATGGCGCCCAACTGGGGTGAAAACTTCAATGAGCCGTTGCCGACTCCATGGGACACTCGCAACTTCGCGGATGCCGAAGTTGCCGCAGC
>QIHS01000489.1 GCA_003229095.1 Woeseia sp.
CCAAACTCGATGTTCTGGACGGTATTGAAACGGTGCGCATCTGCATTGGTTATGAAATCGACGGAGAAAGAACTGACGGCCTTCCGGTAGTTGTCGATCGCATTGCAGATTGCCAGCCGATTTACGAAGATATTCCGGGCTGGTCAGAGTCGACAGTCGGCGTAACTGACTACGCCAATTTGCCGGACAACGCGAAAAACTTCCTGGCCCGGATTGAGGAACTGGTCGAAACGCCCATCGATATCATCTCGACCGGCCCCGATCGGGAACAAACGATTATCAAGCGACATCCTTTCGAATAAGCCGCCGGTGCAGCGCAAGCCCGCCCAGGCATATCAACATTATCCCGCCGAATGATCCGCCGCCGCCGCTTGATGCAGGGGGTGGTGGTGGAGGCGGTGGAGGAGGCGGCGGCGGAGCGCCACTATCACGTATCGTTGCCGTTAGCGTGGCGGTTCCTGTAACAGTCGCGCCCATTGCATTGCTCAAAGAGATTTCGAAAAACTCATCTGCTTCCGCGACATTGTCGTCCTCAACAGAAAACTCCAGCATTAGGGCTGGCATCTCCGTCGGCCCAATTGATGGTTCCCGACGTTGTACCCTGGAAGTCGGTTCCTTCGGTTGCGTCACCTGCGGTCTGTGCGTAGTCGACGGAAACGGCTCCGGTCGCACTGCCCGTTCGTTGCAGGACGGCGACCAGCGTGGCGAAACCGGTTTCTGCTATTTCGATTGACGTTTCTGCAAATCGAATCTCTGCCGCCGCGCCGGCATCACTTAGGTAGACACTGGAAACATTGAGGTTGCCCAGCGTTGCGCCGCCAACAGGATTAATCAGGCGAACAAAAAGATGCTCCAGGCTTTCGCCGACGCCGTCATTGCTGGCACTGATGTCGATAAACTTGTCCGCGCTGTCGCCATCCACCCAGGAAAGCGTGCTGGCTGCGATCAGGGCTTCCCCTGAGTCGGCGGTCGCTGCGACGATCTCGACGTCGACACTGACCGCACCGCTGGTACCTGACGTTCTTTGCACTGCGATCTGTGCAGGTTGGCCCTCTACAAGCGCTGCAGATTCGGCAAGGAATGACAAGCTGCCCTGGGCAACTGTACGTGTTTGGTCCTGTGCGAGATACAGGCCACTATCGCCGTCGGTGATGGCGATGACGCCGCTGGGGAAGAATGGGTACACGCCCCATGCGCCGACGAATTCACTTACGTCTGAACTCGGGAACGGGCACCGTCGGATCCGTAATGTCCAGAATCGTTAAACCCCGACTGTAGTTCGACAGGTAATAACGATTGCCGCGAACGAAGCCGTTGTGATCGATGGCACCTGTGGGCCCGGTCCAGGTGCCTGCCAGTGTTGGCAAGGTAAGATCTGCAATTGAAAATACGCGGATGGTCGTATTCAGACCTGCGTTCAGTTCATCGAGCTCGTCGTTGACGAAGAGGAATTGTTTGTCCTCCGTCGCCCAGCCTGAGTGAATAAAACCGACATTGGCGAATGTGGTAGTGCTTAAGCGGACAGGAGAATTGATGTCAGTAATGTCCCATATCTGAAAGTCGTTGTTGTCAAAATCGAAAAGCACCTCGCAGAAAGATCCGCCGTTTCCGCATTGCGTGCCATTGCGTGCATCGGTTATGACCATTGATGCAGCGTCGTGAATACCGTTCGCCGACGACGGGCTGTTCACGAAACTTGGCGATTCGGGGTCAGCAAGGGAGTAAGCACGAAATCGTCCGTTGCCGATGTTGGAACCCACAATGATTAGCAGTGGCGTACTCGATGACAGCGAAGTGCCAGTGCCGTTGTCAGAGTGTGTGAGGTAAACGTTGTGCGCCCGGTTGATGTCGCTTGTGTAAGAGACTCTACTGATTGAGTGCGGCAGGTCGGTTAGATCGATAATGACCAGCCCGTCAGTTGGTGGTGTGCTGGTGTCAGTGGTGACGTAGGCATAGGCTTGCCAGCGATCAGCGGCTGCATCGAAGTACTGGTAAACCTTCATGTCGCGCCAGATTTCACTTTGTCCGGCGACGAATCCGACCTCGCGAGGATTGACGGGGTCGGTGATGTCAACGACAGCGGTGCCGTTGTTGAAACCAGCCAGGACGTATTCGCGACCGGTATTGAGATCGACGAACCCCCATACATCGTTCGCGTCACTTGGGTTGCTGCTGATGTCGGCGAAGGGGACGAAAGAAATCAGGTCGACGTTGTTGCAGGGAAGTCCCGCGACCACTCCACCCGTGCACGGCGTTGCGACGCCCGCTAATTTTGTTTGCGCTTGGGTACGGCTGTGAGCATCGAACGCCTCGCTTGCACGTGCATCATTTTGGGAGACTAGCGTAAGAATGAGTACCAGCGTTGCGAGTATTGCGGCCGGTGCGGCTTTGGTCATGTTTCAGGATCCCTTGAAAAAGATCAGGATATCAGCGCGTCGCGAACATTACTGAATTCATGTCGAAACGTACCAGGTTGTTGTACGAACGGATCAATTTATCGACTGCCAGCCTATCGTGTTTGATATGTCTTGCATTGCTGCGTGAAAACGGCGCAAATAGGCGTCGTTTTCGAACTGCGCAGGAATCCATTGGACAAGAAAAAGGCATTGGTGTTCAAAGCCGGGCGGGGCGCGATGGATATGATCCGGCGGGATGGATTCAGTCCGCAACAAATCGGCAGCATCGCCGGTGCCTCGGGCGGCGCAAAATGGCTGGCCATCAGCCAGATTGACCGTGTTGTCATCGAGAAAATTCTTCCCGAACTCGTGGGGCCTGTACATCTGATTGGTTCGTCGATCGGCGCCTGGCGATTCTCTTGTTATGCCCAGAAATCGCCGATGGAGGCATTGCTGCGATTTGAAGAAGCCTATG
>QIHS01000245.1 GCA_003229095.1 Woeseia sp.
CGCCGATTGGGGGCATCGGGGCCTGATCGATGGCGAGCTGCTCGCGGTTCTGCAGGAACGCTACCAAAGCGACGTATCCGTTGGCCGGGTGCTGATGCGCTGGCTGGGATTCCTGGCCGTATTTCTGCTGGCAGCGTCTGTGCTCGGGTTTATCGGCATGGCGATGGGCGAGGCGGCCGCCTACCTCGCGTCGCCGCTGCTGGCGGCGTTTGCCTATATTCTTTGGGCGCAGGGCACTCGGATGGCCACCGATCCGAAACAGGACTATGCAACCAGCGGTGCGGTTCTGGTGACATTCAGCCTGATGGTGGGTTTTGGCGCCCTGGTGACGACCTATTTCATCGTCGGTGGTGATCCTTCGCCGTGATGCTGGGGCTCACTGCAGGAGCGGCGTTTTTCACAGCTTATCGCTATGGCCTGCGCTGGCCGCTCTTGCTCGGCGTCCTGCTGGCCTTTCATGCGCTCGGATTCATGCATTTTTACGGCGGCCGAGGCAGCTACTTCTTGAATATTGCCGACGAAAGAGTCACGTTGATCGCTGCGGTCGCCGCAGTCGTCCTCGGGATGTGGCACGAACGAACGTTGGAGAAGAATTTCGATAATGCCATGATCGGCTTTGGTCGAATCTACATCATCGTCGGTCTGTTGTACGCCAACATGTCACTGTGGTTCTTGACCATTCCTCACGGCAAGCTGGTCGCTGTAATTGTGTTTGCGGCTGCGGGTGTTGGGCAACTCATTCTCGGTGGACGTTTTCACGATAGCCGATTCACCGGTTTTGGCATCGTGTTCCTATCGATCAATATTTATACGCGGATGTTCGAGAGTTTCTGGGACGAGGCGTCGAAAGGCATTTTCCTGCTCGCATCCGGCGGCGTTGCAATAATTGCAGGATATCTATTCGAGAAGCGCGCGCGCACGTTGCGCATCGAGAACGAATCATGAATCCGCGCAAGCTGCAGAGCGTACTACGCGCTGAGATCAACACGCTGCGCCGCGAGGGTGTCATTGACGGAAAGTTGCATGTCGAGTTACTGCAGCAATACCCAGCCAGCCAGTGGGATTTTTCCTCGCTTGGCCGTTGGTTCCTGTTCTTTGGGGCGATTACTGTCGCTGCCGGTTTTGCGATTCTTGGCACGACCATTTTCAAACTCACGTTGCAAAACCTGGCCATCGCCCTTGGTGTCGCAGCCGCAGCCTGTTTTTTCGCAGGCTTGAAGCTCGGCATCCGCGGCCTCGCATGGACCTCACGATCAATCGAGCTGCTCGGCGCATTTGCGATTATTGGTTTGTCATTTACGCTTGGCATGATCTACAGCTCGGGCTCGGGCAACTGGCCGATGCTACTGCTATTCGATATGTTGGTGTTATTGCCGCTCGCCTACATTCGTCGCAACGTCTTGTTGCTCGTGCTTAACGTGATCCTGTTTTTCACCTGGTTTGGCGGCGTCACAGGGTATGTGTCTGGGTGGGGCGCCTACTTCTTCGGCATGAACTATCCGATGCGGTTTCTATTCGCTGGCCTGCTCATGGTTGGCATGAGCCTGATTCATCGCAGTGCGGAGCAGAATCGACTCAAGGCCTACGACGGGTTCTTCAAAGTCTGGTTGTCGGGCGGTATTTTCTTTAGCGATATGTCGCTGTGGTTGATGTCGCTATTTGGCAATTTCGGTGACATTTCGAAGAGTTATAGCGAGTCATCAGGCGAGTTGTTTTTCTTCGGCGCGCTGTGGGCCGCGTTTAATGCAGCGTTGCTATGGCTGGGTAGCCGCTATCAGTTGCCCATGCTGCGTGGCTACGCGATCACGTTCCTGATCATTCAGGGTTACACACTGTATTTCTGGAAAATCGCCCGCCACATGGGCTTTATCGCCGCGACCTTCGTGGCGGGTGCCGCGACGCTCGGACTCGTCATTTATATGGAGTCCAAGCGGCGGGCTCGACGGCTGGCCTAGGCGCCTTCGGGCGCACCGTCAGGACGCGGGCGATGCTTGGAGTGGG
>QIHS01000106.1 GCA_003229095.1 Woeseia sp.
AGGTCAAGCTCCTGCGGGTGTTACAGGAGCGTGTCGTCGAGCGGGTAGGCGGGGCAAATAGCAGGCCAATCGATATTCGCGTGATTGCGGCCACGCATTGTGACCTGGAGGCTCGAATTAAGGACGGACGATTTCGCGAAGATCTGTTTTACCGCCTGAGCGTATTCCCCATTGAGATTTCTCCGTTACGCGCGAGACCGGATGACATCGGGCCTTTGGTTGATGAGATGATTTCGCGAATTTGGCATGCTCATCGAATCAGATTGCGACTGACTGAAGAAACCAGAGCGCTATTGTGCGAATATCATTGGCCAGGCAACGTCAGGGAATTGTCCAACCTCGTTGAGCGCCTCGCGGTTATAAGGCCCAACGGAGAGGTCCAATCTTCGGATTTACCATGGCCTTTGAGATCTGAAGAGGAGAAACCTGTCGTCGTCAGCAGTCACCTGACGATTGGTAATCTGCAGGACACGAGCGTGTTTCCGATGAGCAGTCTGGACCTCAAGAAGCACCTCGTTGGCATAGAGAAGCAAATGATCGAGTCTGCATTGGACCAATCCGATGGTGTCGTGCAGAAGGCAGCTGAATCGCTGGGTATGGGTCGCACGACGCTGGTTGAAAAGATTCGGCGTCATCGCCTGGGCGCCTAGCTAACCCGGACTTCTCCGGCGCGCGGCCCGGATGTCGTTATTCTGGATCGATCGAACCGCCGCACTGCGGGCAAACGTGCGACGCCTGCCCTTGATTTAAAGCAAGCTTGACCATTCTCGTGTCGAGAATCTGGCTGGCAGCAACCTTGCCGAGGCCAAGGTCCTTGCGTAACGCCTCAAGACCGCTTTTCTCGTTGTTGCTGAGTATCCCATCATCAAGAGCCTCGTCAGCTTTCGCCCGGTACTGGTCTGACCGAAGTCTGACTTGCTGAGCGTATCCGGATGCCAGGATGCCGGTTGGCAGCGCGACCATTCCAATGCCGATTACAGTGATCATGGCGCCGAAAACCTTGCCACCGACAGTGATAGGAGTTACGTCGCCGTAGCCAACCGTCGTCAGTGTCGCGAAGGCCCACCACATGGCAGCAGGGATGCTGCCGAAAGCAATTGGTTGCGCATGTCTTTCGAAAAAGTACATTCCTGAGGCTGCCAGCAACATGATCGTTAGTAGAACGAAGAATGCTGCGCCAAGCGATCGTGCATTTTCCTTACAACATGTAGCGAGCATATCGAACGCTGGAGAATATCGTGTCAGTTTTAGAATACGGAGCAAGCGTAACGAGCGGAGAAAACGCAGATCCAGATTTCCAAACATGCCAAAGAGCATCAGGTAGAACGGAAGTATCGAGATCAGATCAACGATAGCATGTGGTGTACACGCAAATTTAAGTCGCGACTTGATGCTGCGATAGAAGGATTCACCTTTGGAGTGGTCCTCTGCTGAGGACCAGATTCGAAGTAAATATTCAACCGAGAACACGTACACGGTGAATACTTCCAACCAGTAAAACGCGGCTTCATACCGCACCTCGTACTGAGGTACCGATTCAAGGACTATCGCAACAATACTCAAGGAGATAAGAGAAGCGAGAAAAATATCTACGCCTCTGCTAAGCCGTTCGCCGGGGCGAGCAGTTTCAAGGGCCAGGTAAACGCTCTTGCGCAACGAGCGTTTGCCCAGAGGAGGCATTACAACAGTTGAGGCATTTTCGACCATCTTGAATCCCATCTCGCCCGAAATACTCTCTCCGCCAGAATTTTGCAGAGGCTTGATTGCACTTGCGTTTTCTAATCCGGTTGATTAACGAGAGAAGAGAATTCCGTGTGTAGACAATGATCAGGCAAGGGCGTGCGTGTATTCCTGATTAGTCCAAGCCAGGGCTGCATTTTTCCGGCGCAGCTGTATCTGCTGTTATGGATAGCGGCGTAATGCGGTCATTCTTTAATCGACTCTACCTAAAGTTTTCGCATTTCTTGGCGACTTAAAGGGAGCTGCTTTGAATCAAAACAGGATGGGTCGACATGGCGCAAATCGAGCGCAAGCAATGCAATCGCTTTCACTCTACGCACGATCGACGAAATGTGGCTCTTCGGTTGAACGGCTACGGAGTCGAGCGGATATTGTACTCGGTTTGCTGCATTGCGATGCTCGTCGCCTTTTCCGGATGTGCAGGGACGCGCACAGTGGGGCCCTCAATCGGTCATATTAATGAATGGAGCCAATAGTTTCCAAGCCGCCAGTTCTTGCCCAGCCAGAGCCTCAACCGCCGATAGAAACTTACACCGTCGCCGTTAAAGAAGTTCCTGTTACGGACCTGTTGTTTTCACTGGCACGTGAGGCAGAGCTGGATCTCGACATTCGGGGGGGGAGTGAACGCACCATTACCATGAACGCCATCGAACAACCGTTGGCCAATATTCTGACGAGGATTGCGGATCACGCCGGGCTGCGTTTTGAACTGACGTCGAGCGCCTTGATTATACAGGAAGACCTGCCCTACTGGCACAACTATGCTGTTGACTATGTGAATGTAAGGCGTGATGCATTGGGAGAGGTCGGTGTTGCAACGCAAATCGCTACCGCTGGTGGAACTGTTGCCGAGGTGTCTTCAAGCAGTCAGCAGAACAGAAACGGAAACCTGTCGAAAACCACAGTCACCAGTCGCTCCAGCAACGATTTTTGGGCAGTCGTCGAGACGAGTCTCAAGTCCCTGCTTTCTAGTGAAGCCGATGAGAGCGCCGTTACTGTTTCTCCGACAGGATTTAACCCGGTCATTGTTAACTCGATGGTTGGCATCATCACTGTGTTGGCAACGCAACGCGAACACCAACGAGTGCAGACATACCTCGACAAAGTCACTGCGAGTGCACAGCGCCAGGTATTGATCGAAATGACAATAGTCGAAGTTGAGCTTAGCGACCGTTATCAGGCCGGGGTCGATTGGCAAAGACTTTCGGACCTTGCCGGTTCGGGCAGCAACGGCATTTCTGTTGAGGCGGATTTCCTCGGAGCGAATCTGGGCACTTCTCCCTTCGTGAGTTTCGGCTTCAACAGTATAGACGCGGACGGCAGCGGAATTTCGGCAGCCGTTCGTCTGTTGCAGCAGTTTGGTGATACGAAGGTGCTGTCGAGTCCAAAAATTATGGCTCTCAATAACCAGACGGCGTTGTTGAAAGTTGTGAACGAAGAAGTGTTTTTTACGATAGAGCTGGATATTCGTGAGGCAACCGTGAATATTCCGGAACGTCGGACATTCACCAGCGAAATACATACAGTACCTGTAGGCCTTGTCCTTAGCGTTACGCCCCAGATCAGCGAAAAGGGTTATGTCAGTCTGAATATTCGGATTCGCGATTGATCCGGCGCCACGTCTCGCGGACTCAGACTTTGATAATCTTATTCCCGAAATTCAAGTGCGCGAGATCGAATCGTTGTTGCAGGTGCTTGACGGCAGAACAATTGTGCTCGGTGGTCTTATGCAAAATGAAATTGTCAAGAGTAAGGCGGGAGTGCCGGGGTTATCGAAACTGCCTGGAGTTGGGGGGTTATTTTCCTATACCAGTGACAATCTCATCAAAACAGAACTCGTCATTTTTCTGCGGCCACGAATAATTTCCGGCGCTGAATCGCCGCCCGGAACCAGGGGCGCAAGAGACTATATTCCACTAGACGCGACATGACGGACGCCGCATGAAGAGCAACTTGATTGATGTTCTGCGACAGGCAGGTGGCCAGGAACTAGCGGACACTCCGGAGCATCGGGTTAACGATACGCCTGAGGAAACTGAAGCGGCATCGGCAATGCCAACCCGGACAGTGGGCGGGGTTGAGGACCTGAAGCTGGAGCAAGATATTGAGGAGATTGCCGCCGATCAGGTTGGCCTGTCAGCTGCTGAATCGCATCTCGACCCGGGTTCTCTTTTGCCGTCAACAACCAGAGACACCAGCGGCTCGTCTTCGCCGGGTGGCAGCTCGGTGATGACACGGATAGGCCGTCTGGCGCCTGCGCTGTGCCTGGTTGCAATAATAGTCGCTGCCCTGGGCTCCCTGTTGCTCAATTATCTGGCAGTAAGCAATCTGAATGAAGATCTGGAGGAACTATCGGGAAGAGCCGTCGCCGCTACGATGACCAGTTCGGGTATGGACGACGGTCAGAATCGTCCATTGGCGGACATTAGTGTATTTAACCAGGTCGCAGCACTCCGCGTTGTGAGTCAATCTCTGGCACAGGGCGAGTCGATTTCGGACGGCAACGAAACAGTGA
>QIHS01000449.1 GCA_003229095.1 Woeseia sp.
ATACAGATTTCGGCGACTCGATCATTGCGCCGCATCCGGACCGGGTAGCCGAGTTGTGGGAGCCTGCCGTGGCGGACACGCACATCCTGGTCGCTCATCTGCAAGACAGTCGCGGTGTGGCAGCGGGTATTGGCATCAAAATTTTCTCGGCATCCGAACAAACCAGTATTCTCAACTCGAAGATTCTGGCCAACAGCATCTGGCATATATACCTGCCGGGCAAAGGCACGCTCTTTGTCGATCAGACGGAAAACCATTGGGCCTTCATTCGCGACGTGATCATAACAGCGCGGCTAAATTCAGCTGACAATTGGCACGGTATCTTTCACCGCAATATGACGACTGGCCCGACCTCGTTGGGAGCAGGCAGGGTCAGCGGTGGCAGCGGCCAGTTTGCAGACATCTCCGGCGAGGCCGTCGAGTCTCTTACGGCACGCGGCTATTCGGCAATTAGTGGTCCGGTTTCGATGAGTGGAAACCTGACGATCGCATTGCCTGATGCGCTATCGAACGAGGAAGAATAGTCCTGGGAAACCTTTGATCGAAGGCGCTCGCCCAGAATTAATCAGCGGCTCCCTGAATTCAGTGTGCCAGATCCTTCAGCGGGATCCGGGCATCAGCGAGCAAATCCGGGTCAATTTTCGCATGCGCGACAATCAGCGCTTTCGACTGCACAAAATCCTTCGGGCGGTTAACGGCATCGACGGCGATCAATACGCCGTCGCGCAGATACAGGCAGGCAAAAGACTTTTCATCGACGCTGCCGCGAATTATCGTTTGATCGTAACCTTGTGAAAGACCGGCGATTTGCAACTTGAGATCATACTGGTCAGACCAGAACCACGGTACTTGTGCATAGTGCACGTCGTCTCCGCAGATATTTCCCGCCGCAGTCTTCGCCTGTTCCAGCGCGTTGTGCAGCGTTCGGATGCCATGTGCAGTCACCGATGGCATATATTTTTGCATCACTGGTCCGACAATGATCGTCAACGACGATGCCCTCTGACACGTTCAGACCGGCCGCCGCCGCCAGTTCAATGTTAGGCACGATGCCAATGCCGATGACGACGGTATCTGCTGGCAGCGTTTCGCCGCTATCGAGAACAACACCGTCCACACGGCTGGTACCTGAGAAACGACTGATGCCGGTTGACAGTCGCAGCACCACACCGTGCGAGGTGTGGACGTCCTGATAGAATCGCGACAAATCTGTCGCCACAACACGGCTCATGACCCGATCCTGCATCTCGACTACCGCAACCTCAAGGCCGAGTTGCGCGCTAACGGCGGCTACTTCGAGTCCGATATAACCTGCGCCGACGATGACCAGCCGACCACTCTTTGCCACGTCTGCCCGAATTGCATCGACATCGTCAATGCTGCGTAAGTAATGAATTCCGCCCAGATCGACGCCCGGCAAGGTCATTTTGCGCGGGCGGCTGCCGGTTGCGATGACCAATTGGTCGTAGTCGAATGATCGTCCGCAGGCGGTGACTACAGACTGGTTGCCGCGATCAATTTCGGTCACCGTGGTTTCGAGCTGAACGTCAACATTCGGGTGTTCGTAGAAGCTTTGCGGCTTAAAGAGTAGGCGTTCGGCAGGAATCTCACCAGCAAGAAATTTCTTGGATAGCGGAGGCCGTTGATACGGATACCACGCCTCCTCGCCCAGCAACGTGATGCCAGCGGCGAACTTCCGCTGCAATAAAGAGGCTACGACTTGCCCGGCCCCATGCCCTGCACCAATGATGACGACTTTTGACATGCGCCGGATACTACGTGCTGGGCGTGATGAACAACAGCGCTCTTAATTTTGTGTCATTGCTTAGATATCCTGTCGTCACCGGCAGCAGGGGGAGAAATGACATGAAAGTTAAGGCGATCAGGATTCACGAATACGGCGGGCCTGAGGTTTTGCGCTATGGAGAAATCGAACTACCAGGGCCAGGTGAGGGCGAAGCGCGAATCCGGCACACGGCCATTGGCCTGAACTTCATCGACACCTACCACCGCAGTGGCCTCTATCCGATGGAGCTGCCCACTGGGCTGGGGAGTGAAGCTGCGGGAATTGTTGATGCCATCGGCCCTGGCGTCACAGACGTCAAAGTAGGCGATCGGGTGGTCTACACTGGACGGCCTGCGGATGCCTATGCGGAATGCAGAAATTTCTCGGCGTGGCAACTCGTGCCCATTCCGGAGGGTATAACTGACGAACAGGCGGCGGCCGTATTCCTGAAGGGGCTGACCGCCTGGTATTTGCTACGTCGTAGTTACGCTGTACAAGAAGGTGATTCTATTCTTCTGTATGCGGCAGCTGGCGGGGTCGGATCACTGGCAAGCCAGTGGGCAAAAGAACTCGGCGCGACTGTGATCGGCGTGGTCAGCACTGAGGAAAAAGCGGAAATGGCACGCACCAATGGTTGCGATCACATCATTATGGCGGACAATGCCGATATTGCCGGGTCTGTCCGTCGCCTCACCGGCGGCGAAGGCGTTGCTGCCGTCTATGATTCAGTTGGAAAGGACACGTTCATGGCGT
>QIHS01000353.1 GCA_003229095.1 Woeseia sp.
TCATGTGTATCCACACCGAGAATGCGGTGCCGGGTTGTCTGTGGTTTGGGCGTGACGATGCTCACTTTGTGGCCAAGAATCGTGTTGATCAGCGTCGACTTGCCCACGTTGGGCCGGCCGACCACGGCGATGAATCCGCAACGATATTGAGAATCTGCCATGGGTCAGGCCTGTACTTCGATTTGCTCAAGCATCGCCAGCGCGGCATTTTGCTCTGCGTCGCGTCGCGTGCTGCCCGTGCCACGCGTCTTTAGTTCCGATTCTGCGATGCCACAACTCACCTCGAACGATTGCTGGTGCGCCTTGCCCGAGACTTTCTCCATCGCATACTCGGGAACCGCT
Organism: Woeseia sp.; assembly: GCA_003229095.1. Taxonomy (GTDB): domain Bacteria; phylum Pseudomonadota; class Gammaproteobacteria; order Steroidobacterales; family Woeseiaceae; genus SZUA-117. The sequence continues at coordinate 343 of QIHS01000353.1, forward strand.
TGCCCGCGACCCTGCAAGTACTCTTGCAAACGTGACTTTGGATCGCGAAGATCCTCGCCTTCGGGCAAATCCCTGATGCGCTCACCGTAGGCTGCATGAATCAGTTGCCTTGCTGCCTCCAGTCCTGCATCGAGCCCTGCATCAAGATACACCGCACCGAAAATAGCTTCGAGCGTGTCGGCAAGAATAGACGCCCTGCGCTCACCGCCGGATTTCCTTTCGCCGGAACCCAGGATCAGATGATCCCCGATGCCGAGTTCACTCGCTATCTGACTCAGCGTGGCATCTTTTACCAATGATGATCGCAGGCGGCTCAGGCGCCCTTCGCTGGCACCCGGTCGCTCGGCATAGACGAGTTCGGAGACGACAAGTTGCAACACTGAATCACCCAGAAACTCCAGGCGTTCGTTGTTGTCGCCACCGGCACTGCGATGCGTGAGTGCCCTTGTCAGCAGGCGCTCATCGGAGAATGTGTAGTCCAGCGTCTTTTTTAGCCAGGCAGGAGATTTATCCAAAGTTGTTCGCTCATGAGAAAGTCATTCTGGCGAACAATTATAGTCGACTCAGCGGCGAATCAGCACTGACTTGTCAAACTTGACGGTGAAATAGACGTTTCCCAGAAAGGGCACAGTGTGATCGTACTCTGCCACAACCGAGAAGCCACCATCTTCCGGAGTCACTTTGACGTCCCGATCATCAATGACACCGACGCTATCAATGTCGAAGCGCCGATTGATTGATTTCTTGATCGCGCCGATCGTCGCGCTCTGGCTGTCAAATTCGTCATAAACACCATCGAGGACGCCGGCAACCTTGAGGTAGTTCAAGTACACCGGAGACAGGCGGATAATGCCAAAGGCGAACACGCCAATAAAAATTGTCAAAATCAGGAAGCCCAGCGTGGTCATACCTGCAATGCGATTGGCATTCCGGACACATTGCGAACGTGTCGTTTGAGCCGGTCTGGATGTGTTCATTTTTGCACCCCGATCTAATGCACAACTAATAGATTACCCTGCGGATCCGAAGATTTAACGTGATTTTCGGGTGCGAATCAGTGACTTGCACCACACTATTGTATTTTCGTCCCGATACGGCTCCAATCGGGCCATTCCAGGCCATCCGACAAGTCCACGTGAAGCCATACCCGCATAGCTTCGCCGACCAGGAAGGACTCGGGAATCGTGCCAATAAAACGACTATCTTTGCTGTTATTGCGATTGTCGCCCATCACAAAATATTCGCCCTCTGGCACAACGTATTCATCGTCGAGGACAGAATATGCCGGGTTGTCAATCAGAATTGCATGCTCTCTTTCCCCAAGTTTCTCAATCCAGCGCGGCACAGGAATGTCCTGTTTTGAGCGACGGTCCCATACCAGCTCAATAGGTTTATC
>QIHS01000184.1 GCA_003229095.1 Woeseia sp.
CGGCGAAAGCGGTCCGGGACGTTGCCGAACAAGCAGACGTAGTGATGCCGATTTGCCATGAAATCTATCGCATTCTGTACGAGGGCGTCCCCCCGCGGGAAGCGGTGGTAACGCTGATGCGCCGTGGCTTGAAACCGGAATAGAAATTGGGGTCCGAAATCGAAATCGGGGTCGAAATCGGGGTCAGAGCCCAAAAAGCGAAGGTGGTAGACAAAAACAAGGCGTGTCGTTATTTGGGCTCTGACCCCGATTTCGACCCCGCTTTTCACCATTCAACATAGTCAAGCTGTCGCCAGGCTTCATAAATAACAATCGCAGCGACGTTAGACAGGTTAAGGCTGCGACTGTCCGGTTGCATCGGTAAGCGCAGGCATTGTTGCGACGGCAGGGCATCCAGTATCGATTGCGGCAGGCCGCGTGTTTCCGGACGAAAGCTGGTTTTGAATGGGCGATCTTGCCGCGTGTACTCAGCGCAAACACGCGCGGCTGGCCAAGTTTTGCCAGACAGCCGTCGAGATTCTTGTGAACTTCAATGTCCGCGAACTCGCGATAGTCGAGGCCGGCTCTTTTCAAACGCGGTTCGTCGAGTTCGAATCCCAATGGCTCGATCAGGTGCAGCTTTGTACCGGTGTTGGCACAAAGGCGTATGATATTGCCCGTGTTGGGCGGGATTTCGGGTTCGTAAAGGATGATGCTGAACATATTATTTGGCATTTTGCATCAATACGACCTCGATGGAGCAGGTAATTGAAGGCCGAACACCCCTCGCTTCACGTGGACTTCTGCGGGCTCTCGCTCGACTCGCCCATCGTTTTGCTCTCCGGCTGCGTCGGTTTCGGCGAGGAATATACCCGCATAGAGGGTTTTTCGAATCGAGACGTCGGTGCGATCGTCCTGAAGGGCACCACGATGGAGCCTCGACTTGGCAATGACCCACATAGAGTCTATGAAACGCCGGCGGGTATGTTGAACTCGATTGGTCTACAGAACCCTGGCGCAGATAAGGTTATCGATAACATACTGCCGGGCCTCGATTTTGGCGAAACACGATTCATCGCCAATGTTTGTGGGTCAACCATTGAAGACTATGCGGCGGTAACTGCGCGCTTCGATGATTCGCCTATCGATGCCATCGAGATCAATATCTCCTGCCCGAACATCAAAGAAGGCGGTGTGTCGTTTGGCAACTATCCGGAGATGTCTGCCCGCGTCGTCGCCGCCTGCCGCAAGCAGACAAGCAAACCCATCATCGCCAAGCTCTCGCCTAACCAGACGGACATTCAGGAGAATGCACGGGTCTGTATTGAGGCCGGCGCCGATGCGCTTGCAGTGATCAACACCGTCATGGGAATGGCAATCGATGCAGAAACGCGCGAGCCTGTCATCGGTAATGTCCGGGGTGGCCTTTCCGGCCCGGCGATCAAACCCATCGCTTTGCTGAAAGTTCACCAGGTGTATGAGGTTGCTGGGCCGAAAAACATTCCGATCATCGGCCAGGGCGGAATATCGAATGCCAAAGATGCGATCGAGTTCATCATTGCTGGCTCAGCGACGGTTGGGGTCGGAACTGCGTTGTTTTACGATCCGCTTTTGTGCCGCGAAATTAATGCTGGCATCGCAGACTATTTGAAGGTTCACAAGCTCGCATCAATCGATGACCTTGTCGGCACCCTGGGTTGTTAGTTCGTATACATTGAGAGTAGAATCTCGCCACGATGAATAAGCCAATTGACACTTTTCACACCCGAGCCACGCGCACCGATCTCTACTTGATCGATTACTCGCGACCGCTCTTCAGTGTGCGCACGCCCGCAGACAGTGGGCCAGTCGAGGACATTATTCACTAGCCTTTCAGATCACCATTGCTGGACGGCTCATTCGAACCATCCGGCGGAATAGAAACCCTGTTTGGTTTACCAGTCAGGGTTTTTTGTTGCCCGAACAAAAGACCAGATTTACAGGAGGGCAAGTCATGGCTGAAATCGGAAAGCCACAAAAGAATGGATCACCAACGATTGCTGGAATCTGGCAGTCCTATCGACTGAGGATC
>QIHS01000173.1 GCA_003229095.1 Woeseia sp.
AATTCCGCAGGGTACGGGTTCATGGGTCTCGGCATGAAAAACACTCTCTTTCATAAATTGAAAAGTGTCCATCAAACCGGGGGAACTCCAAACAACGGGATGCTGTCACCTGTTGACTTTGAAAACAGACAGCAGAAACTGAACCTGCAGGGTGTCTAGCAAACTAGGGGCACCTCAAACACCACGCCCAAGTCCCGGTTGAACGGCTTCTCAAGATTATGAATGTCACGTCGCGTGGTACCGTGCCTGGCGCGGTCGTCCTGTCAGCCAGCGTCAGCGGAATGATCTGGTTCTGTAGCAGCATCGTTTGAGCCTTGGTAGCTATTGACGTCCCCGTATGACGGAAGAGTTGAGGGAGATCGGCCTGGACGTTGGTCACCGGCGCGTCGACCGTTTGATGCGCCAGAACGGCTTCATCGTGGCCAGAGCCCGTAAATATAAGGCCACGACGGACAGTAATTACCGCAGCACTGCACCGGCCGCCACCGGGCTGCCTTCACATCACCGAAGTGCTCAGCCAATATTGCTCACATGATTATCTAAAACGCCTGCGCCAACACAGCTTCACGATATCAATGAGTGACATAAGGGTACAAGATCATGCAGCCAGAATTGTACAATATCATTTTACCAGCTGCAGACCTTCGCCCTTACGTGCGGCGATTCATGTATACCAACGCCCCTGAACCCGTCGATATTACCATCACGCCCGCACCGACTGGCTTCAATTATTTCGGTCACGTTATCTCAGGCAGCGTGGCTGCGGTCGCCGATGGCAAGAAACAACAATTAACATCACCGTTTCATTTTTCAGGCCAGATACAGAATCAGGAAATTTCCGTCCGTTATTCCGGGCGCTTTGAACATCTGGTTGCCGAATTGACGCCTACCGGGCTGTATCGATTGCTTCATCTGCGCGGAGAAAAAATCCATGGTCGGTGCGTTGATGTTGCATCTATCAAACCAGAACTTGCCGAAAAAATGGAGCAGCAGCTTGGCTCACTAGATACCGATGGTGATCCAGTCCAGGTGTTTTCCGGATTTTTGCGCGACCTGATCCCCGACAACGCGGGCGAAACTGAATTCGTCGACACAGCAGTTGCTCTGATCGAGAAATCCGCAGGACGCATTCAGGTGGGAGACATTTGTTCCGAACTGGATGTTTCCGAGCGGAGGCTTAATCGTCAGTTTCGCGGTATCGTCGGGATTGCTCCGAAATACTATGCACGCGTCGTGCAGATGAACATCGTGATTGGGATGTTGATGAGCGACGACAAGGCGGCACTGACCGAGCTTGCGCATGAATGCGGCTATTACGATCAATCGCATTTTGTCAAAACGATGCAACAATTTTTCCGGCAAAGCCCACGCGAGTTTCTGGATAGTGACAATATCTCCGTGCGAGAGTTCATCGCGCAGTCTCGCGTGCTGGATCGATATTAGCAGGCTGTATCGCGTCTTGAACGATGCATATGGCGGCGCACCGGCAATGAATGCAGGTGTGGCGGTTGTCACGCGACTTGAACGTCCCAGACCGTGATGGTTTGGCCAAACAAGGTCATCGCGCGCGTCCGATTTTTACAATTCAGAACAGACCATTCTCCGTAACCTGACTGACGCGGCGCGTTCAATTTGCGTCATTGGCTGCGCAGGTCAAAAAGTCAACTTCCGATTTGAGCCAAACAGCGCGTCGCAGCGACATAAGGGTAGGAAGGCCTCTTCCAGGCGCTTCGTCCGCCAATGATCTGGCACCACAACGTTGGAGACTTAAAATGAAAAAAACATTTTTCGCCGCAACGCTTATCACGCTGTCTTTCGTCGCGACACCGGCCCTCCCTCAAGCGAGTAATCTTGTTTGCCAAGGCGGTTTCCGGAAAATCCAGACTTATACCAGTTCCATCAAATGTTTCAAA
>QIHS01000158.1 GCA_003229095.1 Woeseia sp.
AAAGAAGCCATCAAATCACTGCGCAGCGAAGTCGACATACTTACGCTGACAGCGACGCCGATTCCTCGCACCCTTAATATGTCACTGGGCGGCCTGCGAGAAATGTCTCTGATCACCACGCCACCCGCCGAACGGCTGTCTGTTCGAACATTTGTCAGCGAATGGAATGACGTCGTGATTCGCGAAGCATGCCTGCGCGAAATCAAACGCGGCGGCCAGGTGTTTTTTATTCATAACCGGGTCAACGATATCGTTGCGGTCAAGGAGCGATTGAAGAAACTGGTGCCGGAAGCGAATATTCGCATCGGCCACGGCCAAATGCCCGAGCGCGAACTCGAACAGGTCATGCTCAATTTCTATCACCGCCGATTTAACTTGTTGCTATGCACGACCATTGTCGAGTCGGGCATCGACGTGCCCACGGCGAACACCATCATCATCAATCGTGCTGACCGTTTCGGCCTCGCCCAGTTACATCAGTTGCGTGGCCGTGTGGGTCGATCCCATCATCGGGCATACGCTTATCTGGTCGCACCGCCCAGAGCCTCGATGACGGCCGATGCCATCAAGCGCCTGGAAGCAATCGATTCGCTGGAAGATCTTGGTTCCGGGTTCACGCTCGCAACACACGACCTCGAAATTCGCGGGGCGGGCGAGTTGCTGGGCGAGACTCAAAGCGGGCAAATCCAGGAAATCGGATTTTCTCTGTACACAGAAATGCTCGGCCGCGCGGTCGCTGCGCTAAAGAACGGTGAAATTGCAGACCTCGACAAACCCTTGCACGGCGGCACTGAAATCAACCTCCACGTCCCTGCCCTGTTGCCTGAGGACTATGTGCCAGATGTGCACCTGCGGTTGATATTGTACAAACGTGTCGCAAGCGCCCGGTCGCCCGAGGAACTGCGCGATTTGCAGGTTGAACTGATCGATCGCTTTGGCCTGCTGCCGGATGCTGCGAAGAATTACATGCGCATCGCGGCGATCAAACTGACGGCGACCGCGTCAGGCGTGGAAAAGATCGATGCCTCGGACAAAGGCGGATACCTGCTGTTTGCAGAGCGAACCAGCGCGGACCCGCTCGCGTTAGTCAGGCTGGTGCAGAATGAGGGCCACATCTATCGATTAAGCGGGGCACATCGTCTACAGTTCCGACTGGATTTGTCTAATCCCGGGGAACGATTTCTGATGATCGAGAGGTTACTGGATACACTTACGATCAATGCGGTCCAAACTGAATATCAGGCGAGTTGAGAAGTTGACGATTATCCGATGAAAAAACGACTCACTAAAGGCACCAGATGCGGCACCGGTCTGGCATCCAGCGTCACAATGGCTTGTCTGGCGCTGCTGCCAGGCGCAGTAGCCGCCCAGCAATCCGCCGCGCCTGGCGCACGAGCCCTGGAATCCGAGGCCGCGCCAGCGCGCGTGTACTCGGTCGAATTGATCGTGTTCGAGTATGTCGACAGCGCCTTCCGCGACGGTGAAATATTTCTTCCCGATGAACCGCCGCTGATCGAGGACGATTTCTTCGCAGACAACACACAAGGCCTGCCATCAGACGCTGACCTGACGACCGATCCGCTTTCGGGGCTGCGGACTATGCCGCGCCAATCGAACGATACGAATGATACGGCCGGCGACGACAGCAACGTGCTGCAACCGGTCATTCCGGCGGAACCCGTCACCCTGGATGAAATACTGACGCACGAACAGGCGGGCC
>QIHS01000089.1 GCA_003229095.1 Woeseia sp.
TTTCGCACGGCGACATTCACAGCCAGTTCCGCCAGGTTGCGATAGGTCGTCAGTTTGCCGCCGATAATGGATATCAGGCCGTTTGCCTGCTTCCGGTGTTTAAGAATAATGTGCTTTCGCGTAATCGCTGATTCGGGGCCCTTGTCGCGCTTTGGCAGCGGCCGAACGCCAGAATAAGTGAATAGAACATCCTGTGTTGAAAGACTGGCTGCCGGAAAAACACGATTGGTTTCTGACAGCAGATAGTCAATCTCATCGCTGTCCGCTTTCGCATCGGCGGGGTCGCCTTTGTAACGAATATCTGTCGTGCCAATCAGAAACTGCCCGTTCCAGGGAATAATGAAGAAAGGTCGGCCATCCTTCTCGGCTTCGACGTAAAACGCCGATTGAGGCGCGCCGCTAAATGGACCGACAATGATATGGCTGCCTTTTGTACCGCCCATCACTCGTGGCAAGTCCCTGTTGACCGTCGCCAGTACTTTGTCGACCCATGGACCGGCTGCATTGATAATGACCCGGGCATTAACCTCAAGCTCCTGACCACTGGCATGGTCCAGAAACTGCAGACCCTGAACAGCGCCGTTGCGAACGTTGATGCCGATCACCGGGCTGTAATTACGCAGGTCAGCACCCGCGGATTTGGCTGCAACAATATTTTCGATGACGAGACGCTCTGCGAAAGTGACCTGTGCGTCGTAGTATTGCGCACCACCGAGCAGTTTTTCCTGATTTAACCCAGGCGCTTCTTTGAGCAGTTCCTCTGCGCTTAGCATTCGGTGACCGGGTAATTTTTTGCCGATCGAGAGAATGTCGTAAGCGATCATGCCAAGCCGTACAATGAATTTGCTGCGCCGGCCACCACGGTAGACAGGAATATTGAGACGCAACGGTGACACGAGATGTGGAGCGGCCTGGCGCAATCGTCGTCTTTCATGCAATGACTCGAACACCAGCGGAAGTTCGCCGTATTCAAGGTAACGCAGACCGCCGTGAATCAGTCGGCTGGATTTCGCCGTCGTGCCACTGCCAAAATCGTTCTTCTCCAGCAACAGGACATGTAGCCCCCTGAGTGCAGCGTCCCTGGCGATCCCGGCGCCATTGATTCCACCACCGATAATGGCGATATCGTAGTCAGCGTCCTGCAGGAGTTTCAAGGTCGCGTTTGCCCGTCACCGCGAACGATATACTTATAACTCGTGAGTTGCTCGGCCCCCACTGGTCCTCTTGCATGGATGCGACCCGTTGCAATTCCGATTTCCGCGCCCATTCCAAACTCTCCTCCATCGGCAAACTGGGTGGACGCATTGTGCAGGAGAATTGCGCTATCGACCTCTGCAAGAAAAACGTCAGCTGCGTCCGAACTTGTGGCCACAATACATTCGGTGTGCCCTGACCCATATTGGCCGATGTGGGCCACTGCCGCGTTGATGTCGTCGACAATTCGGACCGAAATAACGGCCTCCAGGTATTCCGTTGACCAGTCTGCTTCCGTGGCAGCTTTGGCTTCCGATACCAGTTGCTGTACTGCTTCATCGCCGCGTATTTCGCAGCCGCTGGCCAATAGCGCGGAACACGCCGCCGGCACCAGTCGTTCTGCTGACGATCGATCGACCAGCAGGGTTTCTGCGGCACCGCAAATTCCGGTGCGGCGCATTTTTGCATTCAGGGAAATATTCGTGGCCATTTCAGTATCGGCCGATTCATGCAGATAGACATGACTGCTTCCTGTTGTACACGCTTGATAAGACTCTTGCCGCCACGTGGAACGAGCACATCGAGATACTGACTCATTGATGACAATAGATATCCGACGGCGTCGCGATCAGTCGTTGGCACCATTTGCACGGCAGTCTCGCAAATG
>QIHS01000189.1 GCA_003229095.1 Woeseia sp.
AAGCAGATTATCTCAAGCGTATTGGCGCAGGACAGGTGTTGGTTCGCGATGAGCTCGACTTTGGCAAACGACCCATGGAAAAAGCTCAGTGGGCGGGCGGCATAGACAACCTTGGTGGCGATGCCTTGACCTGGCTGACCCGCACCGTTGACTACGGGGGCAACATTGCAAGCATCGGGTTGGCGGCAAGCCACGAATTAAATACCACGGTATTACCGTTCATCTTGCGCGCGGTGTGTTTGCTGGGCATCAACTCGGTTGACACGCCACGCGAGCTACGGCGACAAGTCTGGAAGCGCATCGGTACAGATCTGAAACCGCGGCATCTTGAACGCATTGCGGGCAATACGATTCGCCTGGACGACTTGCCGGATGCTTTTCAGGCGTATATTGACGGCACCGTCATTGGCAGGACGGTGGTCGAATTGTGAAAAACTGCATCCGCATAATTCTTGCCTGTTTCGTTTTGCCTGCAATATCGGTCGGCTGTGTTGCCGTCCAAACGGATTTCAGCCTTGACCTTGGCAACAAGACCGGCTTCATTGCCGAAAGGCTTGATCGAATCGATGTCGCGATCGAAGCGGAAATCGCAGCGGGGAAATTGCCGGGCGCCGTCGCGCTGATCGTCCGAGATGGCAAAACCGTTTATCACAAGAGCTTCGGTTACGCAGATATCGCGTCGCAAACGGTGATGCAAAAAGATTCGATTTTTCGTATTGCATCGATGAGCAAAGCGATCACCACCGTTGGCGTAATGCAGCTCTACGAACAGGGGTTGTTTTTGCTTAACGATCCGCTGTCGAAATACATTCCGGCATTCGCGAATCCACGCGTACTGGTCAGTGCGGATGAAGGTGGCACGATCCTGGAAACGCGCCCTGCTAAAAGAGAAATCAGAATCATTGATTTACTAACCCATTCCGCAGGAATAAGTTATCCGTTCATCGAGTCACCGCTGCAGAAAGTCTACAAGCAGCATGGAATTATCGATGGCCTGACGGAGAAGAACCTGACGCTTGCGACACAAATGGAGCGTCTTGCTGAAATGCCGCTGCTGTTCGATCCGGGCTCGGCGTGGGCGTATGGGCTGAACACCGATGTTCTGGGCTATCTGATCGAAGTCGTCTCGGGCAAGCCGCTGGACAAATACTTCGCAGATGAAGTTTTTACGCCGCTGGCGATGGAAGACAGCTATTTCTATGTGCCAGCGGACAAGGCCGAGCGGCTGGTCACCCTGTACGCGGATGTTGATGGCTTGCAGGTTGCAGCGGGCGACGAATCCGAGATTTATCTGAACAACCCGAACTATCCTGTCGAGGGAGCACAGACTTACTTCTCCGGCGGCGCGGGCCTGTCATCGACGGCCCACGACTACGCGCGCTTCTTAGAAATGTTATTGAACGACGGCGAGCTTGATGGCGCGCGGGTCCTTGGACGGAAGGCGGTCGAAATGATGCGCACGCCACGAATTGACTGGGATGGCGACGGCGATGCAGATTTCGGTCTCGGTTTCGAGATCATTGACGTTGCCAGTGAACTCGGTTCGCCTGGCAGCTATCGGTGGGGCGGTGCCTTTTTTACCGCTTACTGGGTCGACCCCGAGGAGAAACTAATTGCTGTATTCATGAGTCAGGTTCGCCCGGCGAGCAGCGATTTCAGGACACGCATTAGCAACCTCGTCTACCAGGCCCTCGAATAAGGAGAAGCGCCTGGTAACCCTTCGTACAATTCGATGGCTGGACACCGCTCACTCCAGCCCGCACTGAAGGCTTCCCATAACATATGGCGCGCGAATATTAGTCAACAACAATATTTCGTTTCGGACGGGCCCCGGCTATAAGCGTGTGAATAATATTTCGCGTCGCAGTGTCTATCACCGCAACCTCGGATTTGCCTGCAAGAGCGATGAATGCGAACTCACCCGATGGTGAAAAGGTGAGCCAATAACCTTTGCCCGGGAGTTCAATATGAAAAACCTCAGGGAATTGGCGATCATCAATGGAATGAATCGCAACATTTCTTCCGCAGACCGACCAAATCTCTTTATCATCAGGATGCACTGACAACCCATGACATCTGCTCAGCCCCGAAAACCCCAAATAACCAAGTTGTCGCGGCAGAACCGGGATGCCCAGTCCCCGGTTGTGTTTCACGCGTGCGATAACCGTGTTCGTTTCAAGCTCTGCGACCTCAAATCCGTTCAGTCCGTCCACATGCTGAAAGAAGAGGTTTCGCGAAAAAGACAATGCTGGCGGGCGGGTTGACGCGGAGAATGGGATATTACCAATAACTTTATGACCGTCATGCGGATCAACTATCGTTACACGTTTCGGTGCGCCCA
>QIHS01000117.1 GCA_003229095.1 Woeseia sp.
TCTACCTCGCGCATTTGTGAAACACGCATCGCACGGCGACATTCGTCCACGATCTTATCCGCCTGTACATCGCCCTGCTGCACAAGTCGATTGAACTCCCGGAAACCCGCCTCGAAGATGCTGCCCATCCCCTGGGTACCGCCTTTTTCTCGCGAGGCACTTCGATACAGGGTATTCAGGTCGCCACCCGACCAGAACGCAGACTCAAATTCGTCCGAGGCCAGTTTGGTGCGCCTGATGAGCCGGCGCTTGGTGAAAATTATGCTCCACGACATGAACGAAGCAGCGATTAGCAAGAGCAATACCAGCTGTACGGGAATACTGGCTTCCAGCACCAGGGCTAGAACTGAGGTATCAGAGAACATTTTTGGGTTCCTTGAAAAATGATACGGGCACGCGGACAGGCTTTTGCGTGTCCGCATTAACGTAGGCGGCGGTTGTCAGCCCTTTACAGAGCAATTCGCCATCCAGGTTTTTTCTATAGATATTTTGTTCTATCAAGAAGGTCGCACGTGTCAGACCCGCCAGTCGGGCCGTCGCCACCAGTTGCTCGTTAAATCTTGCCGGTTTCAGGAACTTGGCATTGGCCTCTATGACCACGAAGTGCCGCTTTTGTTCGTACAGCAGCTTATCCTGCTCGACATTGAGACTACGCAACCATTCTGTTCGGGCGCGCTCCATGAATTTGAAGTAGTTCGCAAAGTAGACGAGGCCTTGCGCATCGGTGTCTTCGTAATAAACCCGAATAGGCCAGGAGAAGATTTCTTGATTCAGATCTGTGTCCAAAATAGGTCCGGATTTGTCAGGGCTGATCGAACAACGGCAGCTCAGGAGTTGATTCCCGGGCTGGCGGTTTCATGCCGAAATGCAAATAGGCATTGCTGGTTGCCACTCTGCCGCGTGCCGTGCGCATCATGAAACCCTGCTGGATCAAATAGGGTTCGATGACATCTTCTATCGTGCCTCGTTCTTCCCCCAGTGCGGCGGATAATGACTCAACACCGACCGGGCCACCATCGAACTTGTCAATGATCGTTTGAAGAAGACGCCTGTCCATCGCGTCAAAGCCGTTCGGATCGACCTCAAGCATGTCCATGGCGCTGACTGCGACGCTTTCGGTGACCACGCCATCTGCTTCTACTTCAGCATAGTCGCGAACTCTGCGTAGCAGGCGATTGACAATTCTTGGTGTACCTCGAGCGCGACTCGCAATCTGTACCGCACCTTTGTCTTCAAGTGGCAGATTCAAAATTCCTGCCGATCGGTGCGCAATCGTCTGCAGTTCTTCTTCTGAATAAAACTCCAGCCGCTGCACGGCGAGGTCAGCAAACCTGCTCTCGTTGTAGCACCGACAAGCGTGAACGGTGGCAGGTCGAGTTTGATCGACCTCGCCGCAGGGCCTTCGCCAATCAGAATGTCGAGTTGGAAATCTTCCATTGCCGGGTATAGCACCTCTTCGACGACCGGACTCAAACGATGAATTTCATCGACGAACAGGACATCGTTCGGCTCAAGATTGGTCAGAATCGCCGCAAGATCCCCGGGGCGCTCCAGCACCGGCCCTGACGTTTGTCGCATATTGACACCCATTTCATTGGCAACGATATGGGCCAGCGTAGTCTTACCGAGACCGGGTGGACCGAAGATCAGCACATGATCGAGCGCCTCTGCGCGATTCTTCGCGGCGGTAATGAAAATGTTCATCTGCTGTTTGACGCTGGGCTGGCCAACATAGTCCTGCAGGGATTTGGGACGAATGGCACGATCAAATGCCTTATCTTCCTCGCGGGGAGCCGCGCTGCTTAGCCGATCGTATTCAATATCGCTCAAGTCGGAATTCTCGTTGCTCACTGGGCCACCTGTCGAAGCGCAAGCCGGATAATATCCTCAGCAGACTTTTCCTTGATATCGATCCCCGCAAGCAGGCGATTAACCTCTGCGGGTTTATAACCGAGCGATACCAGTGCATCTGTCGCTTCACTGCGGGAATCGCTCGCGATCTTCACACCATCCGTTGGCACGAGTCGCAGCGGAGATTGGTCAATTTTGTCGCGCATCTCAATGATGAGGCGTTCAGCGGTTTTTTTGCCGACGCCTGGAATCCTGACCAGCGAGGCGGTGTCTTCCAACTGCACGCAGCGGCCGAAATTGGGCACTGTCATTGCTGACAAAATGCCCAGGCCCATCTTCGCACCCACGCCGCTGACTTTCAGTAAAGTGCGAAACAAATGCCGCTCATCCAGCGTTGCGAAGCCAAACAGCAGATGCGCGTCGTCACGAACCGCCATGTGGATATAGACAAATACATCCTCGCCCACCGGTGGCATCTCCAGGAAGGTCGACATTGGCGTTTCCACATCGTAGCCGATGCCGTTGCATTCAATCAAAATTCCCGGCGCCTGTTTGAAGGTCAGTAAGCCACGCAACGAACCGATCATTTGGATGCCGCGATTGCAGAGGCTTGACCGACAGCCAGGTTGAGACGGCGTTGATTGGCATGACAGAGAGCCGCTGCAAGCGCGTCAGATGCATCCAGGGACGGGTCACCATCCAGACTCAACATGTGTTTGATCATATGCCGCACCTGCTCTTTGCTGGCTGCACCAGTGCCCACCACGGCCTGCTTGATTTCGCGTGGGGCATACTCGAAAAATTCAAGATTCATCTCAAATGTGGCACAAATGGCTGCTGATCGAGCATGGCCCAACTTCAGGGCACTGCCCGGATTTCGATGCATAAAAACGCTCTCAACCACGACGGCATCAGGCTGATATCGCGCCACTATTTCGTTGATCGAGCGAAAAATCATCTTCAACCTTCTTCAACCTATCCGCGAACTCGCCATTCACGCTATTGACCGACCCGCTGGCTACATAGTTCGCGCTATCCGCCACACAATCAATGACGCCGAACCCGGTCAGCCGCGAGCCAGGATCGATTCCAAGAATTCTCAGGCGCTCAGTCAAGGATCACCTTACAGTTGCGACAGTATGTCATCGGAAATTTCCGCGTTGCTGTAGACATTCTGTACATCATCCAGGTCTTCCAGCATTTCGAGCATTTTGATCATCGAAGTGGCCGCCTGCAATTCCAGTTCAGTATGCGTGGATGCGCGCATCGTCAACTCTGCGTTGTCCGGCTCATGACCCGCTGCGCACATTGCATCCCGAACCGATTCGAATTCTGCGGGTTCGGTAAGCACTTCTATGGATTGGTCGTCTTCGACTACAACGTCTTCGGCGCCGGCGTCGATCGCAGCCTCCATAACCGCGTCTTCGTCGCTGCCGGGCGGAAAACTCAAGGTGCCGAGATGTTGAAACATATAGGCCACTGTTCCATCCGCACCCATCGTTCCGCCAAATTTTGCAAACGCATGTCGAACTTCCGCAACAGTCCGGTTTCGATTGTCGGTCATACAGTCGACCATAACCGCCGTTCCGCCAGGCCCGTAACCTTCATAACGAATTTCAATAAAATCAACGCCATCCGTATCGCCACTGCCCTTCTTGATAGCGCGCTCGATGTTGTCCTTGGGCATGCTCTGGGATTTAGCCTTATCCACTGCGAGCCGTAATCTCGGGTTGGCAGCGATATCGCCCCCTCCCATGCGCGCTGCCACCGTAATTTCCCGGATGAGCTTGGTGAAAAGTTTACCGCGCTTCTTATCCTGGGCACCTTTGCGGTGCTGGATATTGGCCCATTTACTATGTCCTGCCATGTGAGAGTAATTCCTGCCAGTGCCCGTGCTAAAAGTCTGCTGGTTTCCCGTGCCAATATAGCCGCGAATAAGCGCTTCAGGCGACCGATTTATGTTGCCCGAACCTGGGGCGTATGATAACGGTTATAACATTGCCGCACACCCACTAAAACTCCGCCAAATGCCTGACATGGAACAAGAAACCCGCAACACAGAGATCATCTCACCCGACTTCGTGCAATGCGCGCGTGACCTTCTCGATAGTGTCGAAAATCAGGAGGAAATTCGTGCTGCGCGGCTGGAAGGCGAAGAAATTTGCCACATTCTGCAGCCGCTTGGTCTGCCGCGGATCATGGATGCCGCAGTGCACCTGTATCCCGCAGCCAGGGACGGCATCCTCGATGACAAGACATTGCAAAAGGCGACAATACCTGAACTGCCGAAACTGGTGCAGGGACTGGTACAGCTCGGTCATTTCACTTTGCCGATTGACTGGCAACCCGGCGAAGCCCTCGCGACCCAACAATCCGAGGCACTGCGCAAGATGTTGCTTGCGGTGGTATCTGACGCTCGCCTGGTGGTCGCACGAATCGCTGAGCAGTTGTATCGCCTGCGGCAGGCCAAAAGCGCCGCACCAGACATACAGCGCGCAACGGCGATTCAGACACAGGAGATCTATGCCCCGCTTGCCAACAGGCTGGGCATCTGGCAACTCAAATGGGAACTGGAAGACCTCGCTTTTCGCTTCCTGGA
>QIHS01000436.1 GCA_003229095.1 Woeseia sp.
TCCGGGTCGCTGATTGCGACAATTTCCGTGAGCGGGTCGAGCAACAGGTGGCCGTTGCGGACGAAAGACTTGCACCAGATAAGCACGCAGCCTTCCATGCGTGCATAGAACTGCGGTCGCCCTTCGTCATCAGCTTCGACGTTGCGAGACTCAACAATGGCGCTGGTGAATTTCGAAAACAATTCGTAATTGGTCAGCACGTCGTAAAGCGCCTGTGGGCTGACGTCGAACCAGGTTGTCGAGTTCAGTTGATAACGATCTTCCTCCCGTTCGACTGCAACCTCGCGCAGTTCCGCGGCTTGCGAAAAAGCACTCAACAGCAGGCAAACGGCTACCGTCGCGATGCGAAATAGTCTTTTCGGGAAAGAGCTCAATTGCTTACCGATCGAAAAGTTTCTTCAACAATTCTTTCTTGAGACGATCTTCGAGGTCCTCTTCCGACTCTTCCTCCGGTGCCGCCTCTCCGTCTGCGCCAGCCTCACCATCTGTGGCCGGCTCCGCATCTCCACCAAGGAGCCTGTCTAACAGCTGGTCTTTGAGTTCTTCTTTCTTTTCCTCAAGCGCCTCTTCCAGAATGTCCGGCCGTACACTCGGCGAACTCAAGGACCCGGTGATCTTCAGCGGGACAACGGTCTTTGAGAAATCTGCAAGTTCAGCTTCCGTCGCGCCTGACATGAATTCCGGCCGGTCGAAGACACGTACTTGCATTGCATAATCGATCTCCGTGCTGACCAGGTCCACCATGCCACTACCGGTCAACTGCAGGAAAGGCAGCTCGGCTATAAAATCGTCATTCGTGAAAATGCCCTTCGCCACGACGCCGGTGGCGCGAACAGCCGAAAATTCTGTACGTGCCGGCAGCACGGGCTCGGGGACCGCTTCCTGGCGGAACATCGCTCGCGCACGGCGCAGCTGGTACCAAATATCCGTTCCTTCCAGTGCGCCGTCCTTAAGCTCGAAGGACATACTCCCATCAAGATCCCGCTGAATTGCCGTCAGGCTGAGGCCGGATCCGGCGAGGATAAATCCACCATTAATCGTGCCGCTGATGTTGTCCTGATCGAACATCGCTTTGGCCATGGCAGCCAGGTTCACATCGGCAATTTTTTCATTCACTGAAACGGACGGGATATCCCCGGATGCATCAATGCGAACGTCGCCCTGATAAGTGCCATCGTAAAAATCTGCGGCCAGCGGATATAACCTGAGATTTCCACCGGCGCTGTTGACGATGACCTTCAGGTTCTCGAATTCACGCGCGATTGATTGTGAATGTTCCCCTCGCGGTAAGCGCTCGAATAAGGTCGACCGGAATTTCCATGTCGCCGGATTCCTCGTCGTTTGCCGTCGTCAGGCTCTCGTCGGTTGGCTCCATGTAGCCATCGAGAACAATCGTATCCACGCCTAAATCGAAGATGAGTGACGCAGCGTCTATGGTCGGCAATGACAAGCTTCCGGTCAGCTTCGAATCGTCGAGTTCCAGGGTCATATCGGTCAGCGCGATGGCCGTCTCTCCTACTGTTGCTGTCGCCTGGAATGACACACGCTCCAGCGCGGCGGGATCGACGGTTTCGGGTGGCTCAATATCGAGCACCTGCATTAATTCTTTCAGGGAAAACTCGGCAACGCGCAAATCGGCACTTGGTTTTGGTGTGCCGGCATAGGAAAATGGCTTGACGTCCGCCGACATCGACAGCCCGAGAATCATGAAGTCCATCTCGCCGGCGTCAATACTCTGCGCTACCGTATCGATATTCATTTGTCGCGAATCAAAATTGAATTCCGTTGCTTCTGCGACGATGCCGCGCAGTTCGCCGGAGATATTCAGGCCACTCACAGAAATCTGTGCGGCACCCTCGCTCATGCTTGAGCTGCCGCGAATAGCAAGATGCCCGCCCAGTTCGTCGGGCGAGGAATCGAAGTCAAACTCTGCGCTGAAATCAATCGGTGTGTTGACAGCAATCGCGCTGGTCTCGAATGCCAGGTTGCTTATCGTATAACTCGAGCCTGTCTGCGCGTCGGTGTACGACACGTTCGCGTTGCTCACGCTGATGTTCGCTACATCTATTACCGTACTGTCGCTGCTGGCAGTCGAATCGCCGGCAGGCGCTGACGAATCACCACTCTCCACCAGATCGTCCCAGTTGGTTGTGCCATTGGCCGCGACTTCGAGATTAACCCGCAAGCCCTCCAGTGATGCCGTGCCAACTTTCACCTGTTGCTGAAAAATAAGCGGCACTAGCTGCACGCTCAGGCTGGCACGGTCAAAGCTCAGGAACAGGTCGTCGCCGAAGCCTTCGGCGTTGCCCATTTCAGTTCTGCCAACCTCTACGGCCAACCAGGGGAAAACCGTGAGCGATATATCTCCCTCTATAACCAGATCGCGCCCGGTCGCATCTTTTACGCCAGCGGAGATTTCTTCGCGAAAATCATTCGGGTCGAAGAACAGAAAGAGCGCAATTGAGGCAATAATGACAATGCCAACAACGCTCGCAAGCAGTACGAGAAGAATTTTGAAAAGACGAGCCATTTACTTCAATCCGGATATATGACACCCGGGCCTCTGTCAGCGATGGTGCCGGAAAGCGAAGAATAACAAAGAGGGGCTTAATCGTCTGTGACTTTTGTCCTCATCTGTCCCTGCGCTGAGCGGTCGCCGCGAGCAGACTGGCTCGCAGCGACCGGCTATACCGCAGGCCACCATCTTGAGCGGATGGGCAACTTCCGATCTATTTACAAAGCCGCACGCTGCCGTTCAGGGTGTTGATTCTGACCCGACCACTGCCGCCACCTTCGGTGAACTCCAACTCGCGACCCGGTGTGTACTGGTGCGTTTTCACCGATTTAGGCCCAAAACAATT
>QIHS01000258.1 GCA_003229095.1 Woeseia sp.
GGTTCGAGTCCGTCGGTGCATTGTCAGTGGAATTGCGCTCGACGATCGGCAATGGCGACAGCGTATTGGTCAAAGGCTCGCGTTCGATGGGCATGGAACGAGTGGTTGCGGCACTTACCGGCGCGATAGATTCGGTAGAGAGCGCCTGACGATGCTGCTTTATCTCACCAACTACCTGGCGCAATTCGAATCCGGCTTCAATGTCTTCAGCTATCTGACGATGCGAGCAATTCTTGGCGCGTTGACTGCGCTCGTCTTGTCGTTCGTCATCGGCCCGAAAATGATTTCACGGCTTAGCCTGAACCAGGCGGGCGGTCAGCCGGTACGCACTGATGGCCCCGATACACATTTGGTTAAAGTGGGCACACCCACGATGGGCGGTGCGATGATCCTGACCGCAATTGTCGTGAGCACCGTGTTGTGGGCCGACCTCGAAAACCGTTACGTCTGGCTTGTCATCTTTGTCACGCTTGCCTTTGGTGTGATCGGCTATGTCGATGACTACAAGAAACTGATTAAGCGGGATCCTGCAGGAATTTCGGCGCGGCAAAAAATACTTTGGCAATCCGTGGTCGCCATCATTGCCGCTGTCACGCTTTATATGATGGCCAATGACGAGGTCAGCACATCGTTGCTGATTCCCTATTTCAAAGATCTGTCAGTGCCTCTGGGCATGTTCCAGATTGTCGTTACCGTTCTTTTTATTGTCGGCTTTTCGAACGCCGTGAACTTGACGGACGGACTGGACGGCCTGGCCATCATGCCGACCGTGCTGGTGGGCGGGGCGCTGGGTCTTTTCGCCTACGTCACTGGCAATGCAAATTTTTCTGAATACCTGGACATCCCTTACGTGGCGGGTGCCGGTGAAATCATGGTTTTCTGTGCGGCCCTTGCTGGCGCAGGACTTGGTTTTCTCTGGTTCAACACCTACCCCGCACAGGTGTTCATGGGCGATATAGGTGCACTTTCGCGCGGTGGTCGTTCGACAGGAAATCGTGCTTGCCATTATGGGCGGCGTATTCGTTGTCGAGACAGTGTCAGTCATGATTCAGGTAATTTCCTACAAGTTGACTGGCAAGCGCGTTTTTCGGATGGCGCCGCTACATCACCATTTTGAGCTCAAAGGCTGGGCCGAGCCGAAAGTGATTGTGCGTTTCTGGATCATCACCTTCATCCTGGTGTTGATCGGTCTGGCGAGTCTGAAAATACGATGAGCGCCGCCAGTAACAAAAAATCGCGTGCACATAAACGGTCCGCCAGGAAAAAGGACCTGGTCTACGGACTTGGCACCACAGGATTGTCGGTGGCCCGTTATCTGCAACGCAGCGGTGTCGATGCGCACTATGTCGATAGTCGCGAGAGCCCGCCGTGCATTGATGAACTCAAAGAACTTTGCGGTGACGCGGACACGACGCTTGGGAGTTTGCCCTTAAAGCTGCTTAAGAATTCCGCACGGGTCATTGTTTCTCCCGGAATTGCAGACTCGGATGACTATTTGCGCGCCGCGCGTGACGTAAACGTTGATGTCGTAACCGATATCGAGTTGTTCGTGCAGGAAGCGAAGGCGCCGTTTGTCGCAATTACCGGCTCCAACGGTAAAAGCACCGTGACAACGCTGTTGTCACTAATGTGCGCGGCAGCTGGAAAAACGGCCCTGGCCGGTGCCAATCTCGGCGTACCGGCGCTGGATTTATTGCTTGAAGATAAACATAAACCTGATTTTTACCTGCTCGAGCTGTCGAGTTTTCACCTGCAGCGCACCAAAGACCTGCCGGCGGAAGTCGCTGTGTTGCTGAACATCTCCGCAGACCATCTCGACTGGCACGGCAGCGAAGACGAGTACCGCGAAGCCAAGTACCGCATTTTTGCCCAGGCACGAGCCGTCGTCGTGAATCGCGCTGATTCCGAAGTCGGTGAGCACCTGCCCAAGGACGTGTCCTGCATCAGCTTCGGTCTCGATAAGCCTGCCGCGGATCAGTATGGCTTGCGACAGGAAGACGGTGTGACCTACCTGGCGCGTGGTGAGCAGTTGCTGCTCGCCGTGGCCGAAGTGGCAATAGTGGGTGTCCACAATCAGGCGAATGCGCTGGCAGCGCTGGCTTGTGGCGAAATGATGGGTCTCGGGATGTCGGCGATGTTGCAGGTATTGCACGAATTTCCCGGGCTACCCCATCGCATGCAATCGGCGGGTCGGGTCGCGGGTGTGCACTACATTAACGATTCCAAGGCGACCAACGTGGGTGCAGCCATCGCGTCGGTAGAATCTGTCGCGGGTCTGGTGGTGCTGATCGCAGGAGGTCAGGGAAAGGGCGGTGACTTTGACAAGCTCGCAACCGCGACCTGTAGCCGGCTGCGGGCCGCAGTTTTGATGGGTGAGGATGCGGCACTTCTGGATTCTGCCTTCACCGAACTCACACCAACGGCGCTTGTGGCGGAAATGAGTGCCGCCGTTGCCCGTGCGGCAGATCTTGCCGAATCAGGGGATACAGTGCTACTCGCGCCTGCCTGTGCAAGCTTCGATCAGTATCGAAATTACCAGCAACGAGGCGAAGATTTCTGTCGTGCAGTGGAGGCGCTGCCGCGATGAGTGCAAACAGCGCAACGATGCCATTTCCGGCAAAACTGAAATCACCTCTGCGGCTCGAACCCGTATTGCTGGGAACGGTGATCGCGTTGCTATTGGTCGGGTTGGTCATTCTCGCTTCGGCATCGATTTCAATTGGCGAAAACATGGCGAACGACCCGTTCTTCTATGTGAGCCGCCAGGCAGTTGCCGCACTGCTGGGTATTGTCGCAGGCGGCGCCTGCCTGTTCATCCCGATGCGTTTCTGGTTTAGCACCGGCCCACTGATGTTGCTCATCGCATTCGGCCTTTTGATTGTGGTGCTTATACCGGGCGTGGGACATTCAGTGAACGGCAGCACGCGCTGGATTCGCTTCGGTCTGCTAAATTTGCAGGCATCGGACCCGGCGCGGCTGTGCATCATGATTTACCTGGCGGGTTACCTGGTTCGCCAGAACAAGTCGCTGCGCGAAAAATTTAGCGGTTCCCTGAACCCGATCCTGGTGTTGGTGGCGGCCAGCGCTTTGCTGATCAAAGAGCCCGATTTTGGCGCTGCGATTGTCCTGGTGGCGACAGCATTCGCGATGATGTTTGTCGCGGGCGCACGCTTCAGAGATTTTTTCGTCTTTGCCGGGCTCGCCACCTTGCTGGCAGTTTTGTCGGTCGTGACAACCGGCTATCGCCTGGATCGCCTGACCGGGTTCATGGACCCGTGGGCGGATCCGTTCGACAAAGGTTTTCAGCTGACGCAGTCTTTGATCGCCATTGG
>QIHS01000082.1 GCA_003229095.1 Woeseia sp.
CATGTTGAAACTATTCGACCACCCGTACTCACAACACGCCCGCCGGGTCGCGGCGCTGCTCCAGCAGGAAAATATTCCTTATGAATCGGTGCACGTCGCCCTGAATGAAGGCGCTCACAGGGCGCCCGACTATCTCATCATCAACCCAAATCACCAGGTGCCGACGCTGGTAGATGGCGATGTCAAAATTCATGAGTCGAACGCAATACTCCGCTATCTGTGTCACAAACATGAACTGACGGACTGGTATCCGGCGGACCTCGAGCAATGGCTTGACTGGAACCAGTGTCGCTTGTCGCGCTCTGTCGTCGATATCGTGCTCAACAAAGTCTTCATGGGAACGGACGCCAACCAAGAAGAAATCGCGCGTGGCGAAAAAAATATGATCGAGCTGCGTACGATTCTCGGCGATGCATTGGAGCAAAGTAAGTTTCTTGCCGGCAATGCTGCGACCATTGCCGATTTATCCGTCGCATCCAACATCTCGCAACTGCAACTTGCCGATGCGGTACCCGATCACCCCGCGATTCAGGCGTGGTACCAGCGCATGTGCGATATTCCCGGTTTCAACAAAACACTACCGAAAATGTAACAGGGAGTATTCGTTTGCCCGAAGCATTCAAAAACTGGTTTAGCAGGGCTTTGATCGCCGGCATGGGCGATCACTTCGCGCGTGTCTGGCCGGCATTCGATCGCAAAGGATTTGTGTCGGCCGCGCCCTCCGGTCTGGAGAAACTGGAACTTAAGGAACGTTCGACACAAATAACCGCAGCGATGGTCACTTTTCTTCCTGATGACTTCGAAGAATCAGCAGCGATTATACTGGCAAGCCTTGCGCCTGTTGCAGGTGTCAATATCGGTAATACCAAATTCAATCCTGATGGCCTCGATGGCTGGGCCGTGATGCCAATGTCTGACTTTGTCGGTATTTACGGCCGCAAGCATTTTGATCTCGCCATGGGTCTGCAAAAAGAGATGACCAAAAGATCCAGCTCGGAATTCGGCATTCGTTACCTGATTCTCGAAGACCCGGAGCGGGCGATTGCCACGATGGCGAAGTGGACTGGCGATCCCGACCATCACGTCCGACGACTGGTATCAGAGGGCTCACGTCCGCGCCTTCCCTGGGGCATGCGTCTGCCTGTTTTCGTCACAGACCCATCGCCGCTGTTGCCATTGCTGGAGGCACTCAAAGACGACGAATCGGAGTACGTCCGACGCTCAGTAGCAAACAACCTCAACGACATCGCAAAAGATCATCCGGATGTGGTCGCAGACGTGGCGCGCAAGTGGCTAAGAAAGGCAGATAAGAATCGACAAAAACTCGTCAAACACGCGTGCCGTACGTTGATCAAACAGGGCCACAAGAAAACGCTGTCAGCACTTGGCTTTGGTCCGCCCAAAATCGAACTTGAGCAATTCAATATAAAGACGCCGACGGTGAAATTCGGCGAGCCGTTGTTGTTCGAGCTTTCATTGGCCTCAACATCGAAAAAAGCCCAACCACTGATCATCGACTATGCCATTCACCACCAAAAGGCCAATGGCAGCACTACGCCGAAGGTCTTCAAGTGGAAAACAATAACACTGGATAAACAGGCTTCACACGCAGCAGCTCGTAAACACCCACTGCGAAAAATCACAACCCGGGCCTACTACCCAGGTACTCATCGGGTGGAAATCCTGATCAATGGTGTTTCATTCGGCGGCGGCGAATTCGAACTTGTCATGTAGTCCGGACTGGGTGTTTGTGACTTCTAGATTTGCCCGTACATCACCAGAATCGCGCCGTATACCGAAATCGCATTCCACATATTCTGCAGGCGAATATTCTCGTTCTCAGCGTGCTGATTATTGTTGATTGGCGAGCGGCAAAATAATTATCGGCGCAGACAGTCGGCTGCTGAATTCATGCAACGGCAGGCTGCCCCCCATCGTCGGTGTCACGATCAGGTCGGACGAGATCATTTTCATGAGGCGTACCAGGCGCTTGGACGTTGGGTGGTCCAGGGGCGTACGCAGCCCCGGATAGCCTGCACCGCGCCAGTCAAGACGGGCGACTTTTTCGTGCTCTCTTAGTGTCTCGGCGGAAGGCTCGTCGTAAACGATATGAAAGCCCTCTTTCACGATGTGTGCTTCGAGTAGTTCTCGAACGCGATCAGGTGTCTGGTCTGACACCAGGCGCAGATTTAGCGAGGCCGTCGCAGTTGACAGAATGACATTGCGACCTTTGACACCCACACCGCCAGCGACGATGCCCCGGGCATTAATCGCGGGCAACATGACCAGTTCTTCAAGTCGCATGCCGCCACCCTCCGGAGAATGCACGGAAAGCTCATCCTGCAGCACGGGTGTGGTATCGGGCATGGCAGCAATGGCCGCACGCTCGAGCTCGCTCATCGGCGCAACATCGTCGTAGTAGTTGTCGATCAGGATGCGTCCTGACTCGTCGCGCATGCTGGTCAGCAGGTAGGCGAGCTGCATGATCGGGTTCGGCGCCCAGTTTCCGTAATGTCCGGAGTGCAACGGTCGGGTAATGTCTACTGTTCTTGAGCCACGAACACCGAAAACCAGCTGCGTCTGGCGTGACTGATGCATCGGTCCGTCGCAAAAGAGCATAAGGTCGGCTTCGAGTAAATCACCGTGTTTATCCAGCAACCGTCCGACTGACGGCGAACCCCGTTCTTCTTCGCCGTCGAGCAATAACTTCAGATTGACGGTCAAGTCGATGTCATTGGCGGCCAATGCATCGAGCGCATAAAGAAGCGCAATAATCGGCATTTTGTC
>QIHS01000333.1 GCA_003229095.1 Woeseia sp.
ACCTGCATGGCCAGTGGAAATGCGTTTTTCTCCTCTTTGTGCATGTGTTCCCGCAGCGCTTGAATGTACGCAAAACCCATCGTGACGAATTGCGAACGCAGGCGGATAGAATTAATGTCCGGTGTTCGCAGCAGTCCGTCGAATTGCTGACCACAATGCTCGATCGAAACATGTTCATCCAGTAAGTCCTCGATATCTGCCCGAGCAGCGGGAGCACGTTTCAGGAGTATCGCGAAAATGATGTCTTCTTTGGGGTGATGGAAACGGCCAGAGTATTGCGTCAGGTAACGCATGATGTCCTGCATCAGCACATAGTCTGGCGTTTTTCCGACTTCGATCGCCAGAATCTCGGACTCGAGAAGGTCGAGCAAGCACGCGACATTGGCATGATCCCGATCAAGTTCTGCCACCACAGCGGACATTCGGATTGGCGTTCCCATTCGTTTCGAATCGCCTCCGGACGCGTGTACTGTTGTTTTGTAGAAATGAATTCTCTTGCAGGCAGCGATGAATGCAAATCCGGTAATTTACCTATTGCACTTTCGGGCAACCCCTAAATGCTGGCACTTGGCTAGAGCTACCGCTGCTCAAACTGCATGCTCATCCGTACGAGTTGCGCCAGCGATCGTGCTTTCATCTTCTCCATAACGCGGGACCGGTGAATTTCTACAGTCCGCTGGCTGACGTCCAGATCGCCCGCGATGACCTTGTTGGCCTTGCCCAGAACAACAAGCTTCATGACCTGTTTCTCTCTGGGCGTCAGCGTGTCAATCCTTTTCTCGACTTCTTCTTGCTTAAGTAATGAACTCCTGTTTTCCTGGTCTTGTTCGAGCGCCTTGTTGACGCGATCCAGAAGCTCATGATCCCGAAAAGGTTTGGGGATAAAATCGATGGCCCCTCGCTGCATCGCTTCCACAGCCATCGGGATGTCGCCATGCCCGGTAATAAAGATGATCGGCAGGATTGCGCGCATTTCGATGAGCTTCTGCTGTAACTCCATACCGTTCATGCCTGGCATCCTGATATCCAGTATCAGGCAGCCAGGGCATTCTGGTTCGTATTGGCCGAGGAATTCATCGGCGGAGGCGAACGACTGGCTGTTCAGGGAGACCGACTTCATCAGCAGGCCCAACGAATCGCGCACCGCTTCGTCGTCGTCAACAAGAAATACCGTTGGTGTGTTTTCCGTCATGCGCGGGTGTCCTCGATTGCCGGCAATGTAAAGTAGAAAGTTGTCCCGCCGTGCGGGTTCTCGGTAAATGCCAGGACGCCACCATGTGACTCAATGATAGAGCGGCAAATCGCGAGCCCCAAACCCATTCCCGTAGACTTGGTTGTAAAGAAGGGTTCAAAAAGCTTTTCGGCAGCGTCTTCTCCGATCCCGATTCCGTAATCTGTTACCGAAATCTTGACCTGTTCACCATTGAATTTTCTGGCCGAAACAGTTATCCCTTTACTGCGGCGTTCTGTGTTCATCATCGCATCAATTCCGTTGCGAATTAAGTTGAGAATAACCTGTTGAATCTGGACGGTGTCGACCATGATTCCCGGCAACTCTGCGGCAATGTCGAAAGCCAGCGGAATTCCATTGTCACGGGCGTCTACTTCGGCCAGGGCCGCGAGGTCGCGAATGATTTCGTCGCAGCTCACTGCTTGTCGGCCCAACTCCCTTTTTCTGACAAACCGCCGGAGTCGCCGGGTAACAT
>QIHS01000149.1 GCA_003229095.1 Woeseia sp.
ACATAGTCGGCGCCGTCCCGTTCGAGCCGGTCAACCTCTGCCGCTGTCTCCAGGCGCGGTCCCTGGCAAACTGCATAGACGCCGCCATCGATCGCATCGACTTGCGCCTCAACCGTGGCTTGTAACAAGCTTTGACGCAGCGCCGCGTCGAACGGCTGGGTGAAATCGATATGCTCCAGAGTTTCGCCGGTACCGTCATGGATACTGTGTTCCCTGCCCCAGGTGTAGTCGAGTAACTGGTCTGGCACCGCAATCTGACCAGGATGCTGGTCTTCACGAAGCACACCGACGGTATTGATCGCAATCACGCTGTCCACCTCGAGTTGTGCAAGTGCCAGCATATTCGCCCGGTAGTTGATGGCATGCGGCGGGATCAGCAGGTCGTCGCCGTGGCGCGGCAGAAAATAGACCGTCATATCGGCGTAATCCAGCTCGCCAATTGCAGCCGATGGGTTACCGAAGCGGGTCGAAACATCGTGCGTAGCCGTGTGTTCCGCAAAGGCGTGAAATCCGCTGCCTGCGATAATCGCGAACTGTTTGTCGGTGTTTCCCAATTGCCGTTCCTGGTCGTGCTGTTAGCTCTTCAGTTCGAGCTGTGGCCTGCCGAGCCCCTTTTGCAGGTGCTCGGTTGCACTATGCCACTCATCGCTCGCCAATAGGCTTTCGCGCATCACAGTTCCAGTACCGTGCAGCCTTGCCAGCCGCACCAGCGACAAGGGGTTCGAGTAATCCCTGAGGCCCGCTGCTGCAGCTTTGGCCGCTGGCCTGTCATTGCAAATCAAGACCATGTCGCAACCGGCATTGAGCGCCAGTTCGGCTCGCTTTGCCATGGTACCGAACTTTCGGGTGGCCTTCATGCTCAGGTCGTCGCAAAAGACCGCACCATCGAAACCCAATTGTTTACGCAGTTGATTCTGTATCCAATAGGCTGAAACCGGCAGTGGATCGAGCTCGGCGTACACAATGTGCGCCAGCATCACCCCCGCCAACTGGCGGGTGCCGACCAGCCCCTCGTAAGGTCGCATATCATCAATCAGATCGCCGTAGCCGCGCCGATCCAGCGGCAACTCAAGATGGGAATCCGGTACGACAGCACCGTGCCCGGGAAAGTGTTTCGCCACCGCCGCCATACCGCCCTCTCGCAAACCGCGACAATAGGCACTGGCGAGCGCGGCCACGACATCCGGTTTGCGATGGAAAGCACGATTGCCAATGATTTCGCTAACACCCCAGTCCAGATCAACACATGGCGTGAAAGCCAGATCGATGTCCAGTGCGCACAACTCGCTCGCAACCAGCCAACCGGCCGTCTTGGCCAGCGACAACGCGGCTTTGGCGTCACTGTCGTATTGTCGTCCCAGATCGCGCATGGGCGGAATGGCGGTGAATCCTTCACGAAAACGTTGCACGCGACCGCCCTCATGATCAACGGCAATTAGCAACGCAGGGGTTCGTACGGAACGGATTGCAGAAACCAGATCGGCGAGCTGCGCGGGTGATTCGTAATTGCGGCTGAACAGGATGACGCCGCCCACTGCGGGCTCGCGCAGCAGCGCCTGATCCGCAGGGGTCAGCTGCAAACCCTCCACGTCCAGCATTATGGGTCCCAGTGCCATTCACCTAGATTAGTGAATATTGCTGTAAATATCTATTTTTATTGATTTTTCTGGAAGACTTCGATGGACTCGACATGCCCGGTATCCGGGAACATATTGATGATTCCGGCGGCTTCGGCGTTTGGGGTGACGTTTGGGGTAAAGGCCGTTTGGAGTCAGAGTAAGTATTTGTATTTGAAAACCCGTCGATTCCGAGCATTAGACCAGTGCTCAGAGCATGCCATGTGGTTACCCCAAGAATTACGCTATATCTCGCGCTCAAGAAAATATAGTCGATATGAACCTTTGAAATTTACTCTGACCCTATTTGCTGCGAATCCATGTAGTCCGTGAACGAGACCTGCGTCGATTTCGACTTGCCATTCTCGGCCAGCCAGTCAATCGCAAGCTGTTCGAGAACGGCCGGTTTGACCTGCTCCAGCAACTTGGGGTTGTTCATGTACATATCAACCATCGCCGGAGGGTTTTCGTAGCCTGAGCACATCTCCTCAAGGTGAGCCCGGACTTGCTCCTGGCTGACGCTGATGCCCTGATCCGCAATGATCTGACGAATCAGCAAACCCAGCCGCACGCGTTTATCTGCTGCGTCCACGAAATCAGCCAGTGGCGGTGCCTGGTCGTGATCCTCGATGCCGAGCCGGCGCATCGCGTCGTGCTGCATGGAATGCATTTCCTGGTGCTTCATCGTTTGCGGAATATCGATCGGATTCGCTCTAAGCAAGCCATCCATGATCTGGTCGCGTATGTCCGCTTTAACTTTTTGCTCAGCCTCACGTTGCATGTTCTCGCGCACGTCTTGTTGGAACCGCTTGATGCCGCCCTCTTCGACGTTAAACATCTCGGCCAATGCATCATCGACAGGTGGCAGGCTGGTCTCCTCAACGGTGTGTATAACCACCGC
>QIHS01000273.1 GCA_003229095.1 Woeseia sp.
GCAGAGGCCCTGTCGGGCAACATCTGCCGTTGTACCGGATATAAACGAATCATTGAGGCAATCAAATGGGCGGCCGCGATACAGAGAGGCGACGACTGGCGTCCCGACGAGGCGCTCTTTATGGGTCACCGGATCCCGGAAGGAACTTAGAGATATGGTCAAAGCACGATCAGAACCTGCCGTTGAACTCGCAGATGACGAGAAAGAAGAATTCAAAATCATCGGCAAACCGTTCCGCCGCGTGGATGGTCGGGCAAAAGTAACCGGCCAGACGCGATTTGCCGATGACATTGAATTTCCGCGCACGGTTTTCGTCAAACTCGTTCGCAGTACTGTGCCACATGCCCGCATAAAAAATATTGACCTGTCAGCGGCCATTGCCATGGACGGTGTCGTGGGTACGTTAATCGGTGAGGAAATGCCGAACACATTCGGCATCATGCCGGTATCCGAAGACGAACATGCATTGGCAGTGGATACAGTTCGCTTCGTTGGTGACCCGTTGGTGGCAATCGCAGCAGTGTCAGAGGATGTCGCGCACGCAGCCACGTTGGCCGTTAAAGTCGACTATGAAATGCTGCCGACCATTTCAAGTGTTGAAGAAGCGCTTGCCACGCCTGAGCCACAGATTCACGATCACGCCGACGACGGCAACATGCACAAGAAAGTCTCGCTCAAGTTCGGCGATGTCGAAGGGGGTATGGAAGAAGCTGACCTGATTCTTGAAGATAATTTTTTCTATGAAGGCAATACGCATCTTGCACTGGAACAACACTCTGCTATCGCAATTTCAGAAGATGACGATCGCGTTACCCTGTATTCATCGACACAGTGCCCGCATTATGTGCATCGCGCGCTGTCTAAAACACTCGATATTCCGGCGTCCCGCATTCGTGTTATTGCTTGTTCAAACGGTGGCGGGTTTGGTGGCAAAAGCGATCCGTTCAACCATGAATTGGTTGTCGCCAAACTGGCGCTCAAGCTTGGTCGTCCCGTCAAGATCACACTGACTCGCGAAGAAGTCTTTTACTGTCATCGCGGCCGGCATCCGGTACAAATGCATCTCAAGACCGGTTTTTCGAAAGACGGCATGATGACCGCGCAACACCTGCGTACGACGCTGGATGGCGGAGCCTTCGGCAGCTACGGCGTCGCCAGCACTTTTTATACGGGTGCGTTACAAACAACGACCTACCAATTGCCTAGCTACTGGTTCGAGGGCGCGCGAGCGTTCACAAACAAACCGCCTTGCGGGCCCAAAAGAGGTCACGGGACACCGCAACCACGCTTCGGACTCGAGGTGCAACTCGACAAGGCCGCGCATGCGCTGGGTATCGATCCGGCGGAGTTGCGCATGAGGAATCTGCTGCCAGCAAATACAATCACTGCAAACTGGCTACGTGTTGGCACCATTGGGCTCAAAGAGTGCATCGAGGCTGTAGTAGCGGGCAGTGGCTGGAAAGAACGTTACGGCAAGTTGCCGGAAGGACGTGGGCTCGGGCTCGCATGCAGCGCTTACATGACCGGTGCCGGGTTGCCTATTTACTGGAATCACATGCCGCAGTCCGGCGTACAGATCAAACTGGATCGCAGTGGCAACGTGGCCGTCTTTTGCGGCGAAGCTGAAATCGGCCAGGGCTCAGACAGTATGTTGGCCGTCATGGTTGCCGAAGT
>QIHS01000144.1 GCA_003229095.1 Woeseia sp.
CATCTGTGGCAATGTGCCCGTCTGTTATATTGCGTCCCATGAATGCTGACGCAGAATCGGGTGAGTCACGGCTGGCATTTTTGTTGCAGGCGATCGCGCGAAAAGACCGTTCAGCGTTTGATGAGTTCTATGCTACAACCAGCGAGCGTGTGCTGGGCATGGTGTTGCGCATAACGCGAAAAATAGAGATAGCCGAAGAAGTCGCGGGCGATGTATATCTGCAGGTCTGGCGACAGGCGGATCGTTTTGACCCGGCACGTGGGCACGCGCTCGCCTGGCTCATGATGATTTGCCGCAGCCGGGCCCTGGACGCAATTCGCAGAAACAGCGTGATGCCGACGCATAGTGCGGTGCCCATAAGCGAGATTCCGGAACCAGAAACGACGGAGTTTCCGCAGGATTTACTCGACGCGACAGAAAAGCATGGCAAGCTTCACGAAGCGCTCCTGCAACTCAAACCAGAGCAGCGCCAATTGTTGGCTCTCGCCTATTTTCGGGGCTTTAGCCATAGTGAATTGGCTAGTTTCACCGGCTTGCCGCTTGGCACGATCAAAACACAGCTACGCCGTACGGTGGCGAAATTGAAAGAAATTATGACGGCCTCGGATAACAGGGAACAGGCATCAGGATGACAATGGACCGCAAAACCGATCAAAAAGAGGCACTGGATGCAGACATGCTTGAGATGCTGGGCCGCGATCCGGCACAAGTCAACGTGCCGGCACCATCCCTGGCCAGGGTGCGCAAGCAGGTAATGGCACAAATCGATGACGAAGAATCGAAGTCGGTACCGTTCGTGACCATACGCGCCGATGAAGGCGACTGGATCAAGCTGGAACCGCTAGTCGAAAAGAAGGTGTTGAGTGTCAACGGACAATCCGGCACCGAGTCTTACCTGTTACGCCTGCATCCGGGTGCTGCGCTGCAACGCCACCATCATTATACGGACGAGCTGTGCGTTGTGCTGGAAGGCGACGTCTCATTTGAAGCCGACCGGTTGTATGCCGGCGACTATCATCTTGCGCGAAAGGGCAGTTGGCATGGTTGCACGAGTACGATCAACGGAGCGCTGCTCTTTATTCAAACTTCGGCAGTGCAGCCCGCGCACACTGCGGGCTAGATGCTCAACAGCGAAGCCTGGTAGAGAATCGGGCCGGTCGGCAAGCCTGTTAGCGAGCCACCCGCTGGTTCGAGACTGATTGCGAGGCTTCCAGCGGTCTCCATCGCGGCAGCAACCCGGGCGGTAATATCTGTCGAGACCATGCCTTCTTCAACATTCAACACTCCCAGCGACAAAGGCGGTCCTTCTACCGGCAGCAGCCAAAGTTCGAAGCTGTTGGCGCTGGAAATGGTCGGTGCGTTAATGGTATTGGCAAGCAATAAGCCCCGGTCGAGATCAGCCGAAATCACCCACAAGGTATCCGTGCCGGAATCTGCAAATATGGCGACGCGTTCAATGTCCGGTGCAGAGACCATCACAACTGCAAGCCAGGCAGCCGCAATTGCAGCTGGCACAGAAAGCCACAACCCACGCAACCAGCCAGAACTTTTTTCCTTTGGTACGTGTGCTGGATTAATTCGACGCCGAACGTTTGCCCATACGCTGAGACTCGGTTTTCGCGGCGCCAGGCAAACGGAAAACTGGTTCAGGAATCTCTCCCACTGCCAAACCTCCCACTGCCAAACTGCGAAACGTGCATCCGCCCGCTCCGTAATAAGCCTTTCGAAACGCCGGCGTGCAGTATTCTGCAGGGTTCCGATGACATACTCTGCGGCCAGCTGGTCAATTTGTTCGGCGTTAAGCTTCAATTTCTTCATCCATGCTTTTGAGGCAGTCCTTTAAGCGCTGCAAACTGCGGCGCAATCGGCTTTTGATTGTGCCCAGCGGTTCCGCCAGGCAATCCGCCAGTTCCTGATGGGTAAACCCCCTAAAAAATGCCAACGCAACACTCTTTTGCTGCCGGTCTGATAGTCGCTCAACGCAATCGCGGAGATTTGTGTTCTCTTCGCTCGATATCGCCGAGGCAAGCGGTCCTTGTTGTGAGTCGCTATCACTCTCAATATTGCTGCTTTGCAGAAAATCAACGTCGGCCGGATCGACATCGATCATCGAAGTCGTTCCTGAGCGCCGACCCCGTCGCCGCTTGCGCAACAAATCGATAGCCCGGTAACGAACAATGGTTGTCAGCCAGGTGAAAACACTGCCGCGGTCCGAGTG
>QIHS01000539.1 GCA_003229095.1 Woeseia sp.
ATGGCACCGTCGGCGGGCAACTATGCGCTTCTTGAAATGTTCAACCAGGTCAGCCAGGAACTGGGCTTTGGTGAGGTTAGGGCAGTCAATCCGCGCAACGCAGGCGCAGCTGATATCTCATTCGTAGCCGGTGATGTGAAGATGGCGATGGATGGTGTCGGCCTGATGGGGTCAGGTGGACACACGCTTGACGAAGTCGCCGACCTCAGAATGTTGAGCATCCAAACCAAACGAGTCGCCTTGCTGCTGCGGCGCTTGTCACAGTTGCAATAGCCGCTTCGCAGCGAGCGTCTGGTCTGGACAGACAAAATTGCATTGATCGCGAATCAATGCGGTTCTACTATTCGTTGTCCCCACTCCCTAAAGGAAGTCCAATGCAATCGAGAATCGAAAGAGCAGCCGGCAATGAGTGAGTCCTGGGGACCCCACGATCTTGGCGGACAGGCGGGCGGCCCGATTGATCTTGCAGAACACGATACCGCCTATTGGGAATGGCAGATCGATGCCATGATCCGGCTTGCACTCAAAAAAGGCCTGATCAGCGACTTCGCCGAACTGCGTGACGGAATCGAACAATTGACGCCGGACGACTATGCCAGCTGCACATACTATGAGCGCTGGGCAAAGTCACTGGCCTTTACATTGGTGTCTCGCGGCGTAATCAGTGATCGTCAGTTGACCGACCAGGTCGAAATCGTGCGCCAGCGGCAGGAATCGGCATGAGCGCGGCGGCATTTCAGGTAGGCCAGAGAGTTCGCATCACGGATCGGACACCGCATGTACATCATCGTGTGCCTTCTTATGCAAAAGGGCAGGTGGGTATTGTCGAGCGTGTCTGTGGTTTGCATGGTGACCCGGAGCGGTTCATCCGAAGCGACGGGAATCCGCGCCAACGAATCTACCGAATTCGAATCGCACATACTGAACTGTGGCCGGACTACACAGGCAGTCGCAACGACGTTCTTGAAGTCGAAATTTTCGAACACTGGCTGGAGTTGATGCAATGACCAATCACGACGATGGCCATGACCACGATCATTCGCGCACCTTTCAGCCGGATCATGCGGAACCGACGAGCGAGGGCGCGCGTGTTGGCCTTGCGCTGCGCGAGTTACTCATAGAAGCCGGGCATTACACGGCGGAAGAAGAGCAGCAGGTTATCGCCGCCATGCAAGGTGCTTCACCCGATGACGGCGGGGCGATTGCTGCGCGTGCCTGGGTTGATCCGGCCTACAAAAAGCGCCTGCTGGAAAACGGTGCAGCCGCGATTCGCGAACTCGGCTATGAGCTCGAACCGTACGAATTCACGGTTATGGAGAACGATGATCAAACGCACAACGTCATTGTCTGCACATTGTGTTCCTGCTACCCGCGATCATTACTTGGCATGTCGCCAGCGTGGTACAAGTCAGCGAGTTATCGTTCCCGTGTGGTGAGGGAGCCACGCAATGTACTCGCCGAATTCGGCGTGCAGTTAACGGACGATGTCGATGTTCGTGTACATGACTCGACTGCGGAGCTACGTTACATGGTGTTGCCGCAAAGACCGCCAGGAACGGACGATTGGCCGGAAGAAAGGCTCGCAGCGATTGTCACGCGTGATTCTCTGATTGGCACGCAACGCGAACTTCAGATCTAGCTCGGAGCACGACAATGAGTTTCTTGCAGC
>QIHS01000298.1 GCA_003229095.1 Woeseia sp.
AAATCGACAATCCATAACGGTCGCCATCCTTCCTCGATCAAACCACGATCTTCACCGATTTTTACGCGCAGTGCGCCCAGTGCGTCGTTAACGATTTTGGCCTTGTCCGCGCCGAAGAATACAAGGTCGCCATCTTTGGCGGCCGTGCGTTCAATGATTCCCTGCACAGCGTCGTCGGGCAGGAATTTCAGGATCGGCGACTGCAGGCCGTCGCGTCCGGCGCTCACATCGTTTACCTTGATGTAAGCGAGCCCGCGCGCGCCGTAGCGGCCAACAAACGCAGTGTAGTCGTCAATTTCTTTACGGCTTAGCTCGCTTCCTCCAGGAATACAGAGGGCGGCGACCCGGCCTTCGGGATCAGCGGCGGGTCCGGCGAATACTTTAAATTCTACCGACTGCATAAGGTCGGCAACTTCGATCATGGAATACGCAGGTCCGGTTTGTCGGAGCCGAAACGATGCATCGCATCTGCGTAACTGATGCGCGGAAACGTTTTTGGCAACTCGACATCCATCACCTTTTTGAAAAGTTGCTGCACCAGCCCTTCCATGGCACCGGTTACATCGGCTTCATCTACGAAACTCATTTCGATATCGAGTTGCGTGAACTCGGGCTGTCTGTCTGCGCGTAAATCCTCGTCACGAAAACAGCGGACGATTTGATAATAGCGATCGATGCCGGACATCATTAAGAGCTGTTTGAATATTTGCGGCGACTGCGGCAACGCGAAAAACTTACCCGGATGGGTGCGGCTCGGCACAATATAGTCCCGCGCACCTTCCGGAGTTGCGCGGGTAAGCATCGGCGTTTCGACGTCGATGAAACCACTATCATCGAGGTAGTTGCGCATCGCCCTCGTCACCGCGTGTCGCAGGCGCAGGTTAGCGAGCATATGCTCGCGCCGCAGGTCCAGGTAGCGATACTTCAGTCGCAGCTCTTCGTTCGCCTGCTCGTCGTGATGAAACGGCGGTGTTTCCGCATCATTGAGGGTGACCAGCTCAGTTGCCAGAACCTCGATCTGTCCGGTCGCCATGTTGGCATTTACCGTGCCCTCAGGTCTGGGCCGAACCTTACCTTTGACCGCCAGAACGTATTCCCCGCGAATGCGTTCCGCTTCCGCAAATATTTCCGGGCGATCCGGATCAAAGACGACTTGCAGCAGGCCTTCGCGATCACGCAGGTCAACAAATATGACCCCGCCGTGGTCGCGACGACGGTGCACCCAACCACAAACCGAGACTTCCTCTCCGGTCTGGCTTGCATCAATTTTTCCGCAATAGTGGCTGCGCATAACGTTGGCTTTGTCCTGCCTGAAATTTGGAGGCGGAATGGTAAGGCCTGTGCCGGAAAGAGGCAAATTGCGGGCCCGTCCCGGCCTCGTCAATCAGCTCTTTTTGCCTCAGGATTCCTCGCCGGTATCTTTCAACGGCAAATCGCCAATCTGATCCTTGCGCCAGGTCGGCACCACCACACCCAGTGAAATGATCATCTTGAGGGCCTGATCGACTTCCACCTCGAGGACGATGACGTCTTTTCTGGGCACGATGATCATGACGCCGGAGGTCGGGTTCGGTGTTGTCGGCACAAAAGTGCAAATCACTTCTTCGCCGATGTGTTTCTCAAATTCATCGAGCTGGTCGGAAGTCTGGAACGCGAGGCTGTAAATACCTTTTCT
This sequence comes from Woeseia sp., assembly GCA_003229095.1. Taxonomy (GTDB): domain Bacteria; phylum Pseudomonadota; class Gammaproteobacteria; order Steroidobacterales; family Woeseiaceae; genus SZUA-117. Next base: position 1,676 of record QIHS01000298.1, read on the forward strand.
TGGATACTGAACTAACAGCACTTTCTTAAACGACTCGCTTTTGTCGGACAGCACCATTTCCGCGAACTTTTTGACCGCCGAGTATATAGCGCGAACGATCGGTATGCGGTCGAGAAGCGACTCCCAGCCCTGCATGAATGCGCGGCCAACAAAATTTGCAGCAAGCATGCCGGTGACAACAAGCAACAGAATAGTGAAGACGACACCAAGGCCCGGAATGTTGATGCCCAGAATCTGGTCGGGATGGTAACTGGCTGGCAACCAGGCGAGAAAATTATCCAGCCAGCCGTCCATCTGGCCGATGACGAATTCGAGCAAATGGCAGCCACACGAGCAGGCCGGCAATGATATAGCGGCGGAGGTTTTTCACGCGCTGTCTTTATTGCTGGCAGGTTTTTTACTGGTTTCTGTTTTCTTTTTTTCCATCTTGTTCGACGA
>QIHS01000121.1 GCA_003229095.1 Woeseia sp.
ATGTCACTGAAAAGCGCAACTGACAGACTGGTCACCGAGTTTCGTGGGCGGCCAACGCTACGGGCGGGATCGTTGATCGTGACCGTTTTCGGCGACGCCGTGCTGCCCCGTGGCGGTACTGTGTGGATCGGCAGCTTGATCAGGGTGCTGGCGGGCTTTGGTGTAAACGAGCGCTTGGTCCGGACATCTGTATTTCGCCTGGTAGCGAACAACTGGCTGGAGGTGAGTCAGATCGGGCGGCGCAGCTACTACAGCCTGACTGCGGAGGGCGTGCAGAAATTCGAGCAGGCGACATTGCGCATCTACGGGGATCCACGGCAGACGTGGTCTGGAGACTGGACCATGGTGCTACTCGCCGGCCTCGATACCGGTGAGAGAGAAGCTGTCCGCAAGGATCTTGGCTGGCTTGGATTTGGCGCAATTTCCGCCAATATACTTGCCCATCCTGCGCCCGACCCGGCCGAGATGGAGGCAACTTTGCAACGTGCCGGTGTCAACGATCAGGTGGTTGTCATGCAAGGCAGGACATCTGACGGCCGTTATGCTGAGGCGATGCGTGCGCTGGTACACAGAAGCTGGAACCTGGCCGACATTGATCAGCGTTACGCTACCTTCGTCAATCAATTTCGCCCTGTTCTTAGCGCGATCCGCCGTATCCGTCAGCCCGATCGCCGACTCGCGTTTCAGATCCGGACCCTGCTAATCCAGGAATACCGCAGCATTCTGTTGCGCGATCCACTGTTACCCTCTGAGTTGCTGCCGCGGCGCTGGCATGGCACGGCGGCTTATCAGATTTGCCGAAATCTGTACGGATTGGTCTACAAGGAAGCAGATACCTTCATGAGCAGCGAGTTGGAGTCGGCCGATGGTCCGATACCACCGCCCGCAGCAGACTTTTACAATCGCTTCGGCGGACTCAAATGAAGCCCGGTCTGAAGCAGGAATGGAGATGAATGAATCGGATATAGCGCGACGCTCGTTTGAAACGATGTGGGCCAATGACGCTGCCTCGCAGGGACTCGGCATGAAGCTGGAGATGACCGGGCCAGGGTGCGCTCAGGCGCGTTTCGAAGTTCGCGGTGACATGCTGAACGGACATGACGTTTGCCACGGTGGTTTCCTGTTTGCGCTAGCCGATTCTGCCTGCGCATTTGCCTGTAATTCATACAATATTGTGACCGTTTCATCCAGCGCGTCGATCGAATTCGTCAGGCCGGCACGTCTCGGCGACAAACTTCTGGCAGTCGCCACGGAAAGGCACAGGGGTGGCAGAACCGGGATCTACGACGTCACGATCAGGAATCAGGATCAAGAGGTCGTGGCGCTGTTTCTCGGGCGGTCTTATGCAACCTGTGAATCGATATACTAAAGCGATACAGAAAACTTGAAAAACGTGAAAAACTGTGACACATTTGCAAACAATGGTCGCCTGACAACAGGGGAAGGGCATGTACACGCAAGGCCTTGATCAAAAGGGCAGTCAAACTGAAAATTCGATGAGTAATGAGTCTGCGGAGGCCAATGCGCGTTTCCAGACACAACTTGATGCCGAGGAAAAAATCGAACCCAAAGACTGGATGCCTGCTGCGTATCGCCGCACCTTGATCCGGCAGATTTCCCAGCACGCCCATTCAGAAATCATTGGCATGCAACCGGAAGGCCATTGGCTAAAGCTATCCTGCTGGCAAAAGTGCAGGACGAAGCTGGCCATGGCTTGTATTTGTACAGTGCTGCAGAAACGCTGGGGGTTTCTCGCAATGAAATGGTCGGCGACCTGCTTAGCGGCAAAGCCAAGTACTCCAGTATCTTCAACTACCCGACACCGACCTGGGCTGACATCGGGGCAATTGGCTGGTTGGTCGATGGTGCGGCCATCATGAATCAGATTCCGCTGTGTCGCTGCTCGTATGGTCCGTATTCGCGCGCCATGATTCGTGTTTGCAAGGAAGAGAGTTTTCATCAGCGCCAAGGCTATGAAA
>QIHS01000394.1 GCA_003229095.1 Woeseia sp.
ATCATCTCCACCCACTCTCTGGGAGCAAACATCTCACTATTGGGATAAACCCAGACCCTTTTATCGCCCCGCAGGTGCCACAACATGTTTAAGGGTGCATCTGCATGGTAGTAGACCTGCGCGTTCGGTGATGAAACCAGCAGGTTCGCGCTGCGGTAGACGGTCCTGAATCCAGGAATACTGCGTTCCAGCTCATCGTAGATCTGATCCACGAAAGCGCGAAAGTGCTCGTGATTTGTGGTCAGATTAATAATGTTGAGCCACAGATGTCCGGCTCGTACAGCGTCCAGAAGCTGTTCGGCACTCAATTGACCACGGCTGCCGAACTGGAAATCGTCCAGGTTCCGGTGATCATCCCGCATACGGTAGACGAGCAGTTCGTCCGGGTCATGTCGATCGAACAACTCAATCAGCTTTTCATCCGAGAAAAACTGCGACTCCATGAGCCGGTGTTTGATCTTGACCACCTGATCCTGCAATTCCTGCCCTTTGGGCCAATTTATCAGTGCCTGTTCTGCCAAGTATTCGTCCTTAGTCGGCCGCCGGTGATCGTGCAACATAGCGACTCGAGAATTGATCCGGATGACATTGAATCACCTGAAACACACAACCATCCACCTCGGTGATATTCGTGGTCGCTGGAGCCTGTTCCGAGACGTTAATCACAACAATCCTAACAAGTCCGTCACAATTGTAGTACTTCTCGACCCGCCTTAGTGTGTCGATATCGACAGTATCGCCCTGTCTCACAATTACCGCTTCCAGCCCATCAGCGCAGCGCGCGATCAGCGGCAACCGCTCGCAGAACGAAAGCGTATTCTTGTTGTTATTGAGTGGCCTGATCGACATGGAACTCGGACTGAATGAATCATCGACGTGTGCCCCCCATTTTCGTTTGAATCGAAAGTCACCGAAGCCCGGAAACGCCCGGGTTCCGGCGAAGTCAACTGCGCCGATGTCGTTTTCGAAAGCATAGCGTATGCCGAAGTAATACAATGCGCTTACGGCACCTTCGGGAGAACGCTCCTGGAAACAGGGAGAAAATACAAAATGCCGTCCTCAGGATAGACAACGCCAGCGATCACGAGTTGCGGACCGCGGTAGACCTGCAGCAGTTTTCCCTGGAGAGCCCGCTTTACCACGTGTTTTTTCGGCGCAACGATGGAAGCCGCTCCGTGCCTGCGGCTTACTGACGGCACATACATACGGTCGTAAAAGTCATCGATGATGTCAGGGTCATTCGTCACCTCGAATCGATACTGATTTCTTCGAATGAGCCTGAGGTCGTTGTTTCGAGTCGTACTACGGAAAGATCGGACAATGCTGTCCCAATTTTTTTCCAGCGGCAGGACCATGTTGATCCAATCGGGGAACTCGAGATAAGCACCATGACGGTTGAACTGCCCGCTGTACGGCCAGCCAATGTCAACGATCTCAATGTCGGCGTCGGGCGCCAGAAGTTTGCTCCGCGAACGCGCGACGAACAGATTGGCCTTCTCCTGAAAGATGACTTCGTGCTTTTCAAACAGAAGATCTGTCAGGAAGTCATTGTTCCAGCACCGGCCGACATAAAGTACAACGACCGGCTTGTCGCTGCCGCGAATCGATCCGCGTATCATCGATATCCTGCACGACACTTTGCATAGCGCTTTTGCAGCCAGTGGCAGGTGCTGGCTGTAGGTCTTCAAGAAGCGACTCGCGTCGGCAAATTTTTTCGACAGGCGACTGACGGACTTCACGCGCAGTCAGTGGCGGAGAAACGGGTTATTGGGAAAACGCTTGAGGAATCGATCAACCTTGTCAAACTGGCCAATTCTCTTGAGCATGTTCTTGATACGTCGCTTGAACATGAAGTAAACAAAGAAAAAGACTTTCAGTCTTGGCTGACGCTGATAGATATGTATGTTACTCGTTCTGTGGACCGTCGATGTCCACATCAACTTGTTAGCCAGAAAACTCCCCATGAATTCGTAAAGTTCAACGTCCTCACCGAACAAATTCTCAAGTTCATAGGATTCGAGCACGGTTCCGGGCGAATACCGGTCGTAACTTCTGTCGTGGGCGATTTTGAGCGACTGAAACACACCATTTGCTCGAATGCCAAAGGTACTGGCGATGGGCTTACCGGCGCACTCCAGAATTCTCAGTTCGAAGCTACCCTGCTGCCCGAACGTCCTGGCAAGACCGACGTAGAAGAAATAGTGCTCCCGGTCGCTTGCGATGTCCAAGGACTTTTCGACTTTCCAACTACGACTTTCGATCTCGGCGTAACAATCCATTGCATCGTTCAATTCTGGCCACTGATTTTCACAACGAACATGAACTTCGCCTAACTTCTCAACACGCCTTCGTAATCTATTGATATTACTTCTCATTTTTCGTGGTCGCGCAGCGAAAAACTCCTGCCAGCCGGTGTCCATCCTGACATATGGGCAGATAGTTTCCGATTCGGCGACGAGATAATCTCCTGAAGCGAGTTCCCTGCGCAGTCTGTCCGTCTGGGCGCCGGGGATCTGCTCATCGATGTCAATGATGTCCCATTCATTCCGACTGTGCGCAAGATACGCAAAGAATGCCGGCACGACCAAAAATCAGTTTCGGCCGACTCATTTCCATCGGTGCACTGATGAACATCAATTTACGCACCGTTCTGCCGTACAAACGGAAGTACTCAATCTTTAGCGGCACAACACCGATCACGGAATCGCCGCG
>QIHS01000445.1 GCA_003229095.1 Woeseia sp.
TGCCCTGTACACCCGTCTCGGCGACCCACGCCAGCTCGGCGTCACTTTTGACATGAGGTTTTAGCAATGCGTATTGCAGTCGATATCAGTCTTTACCCCTTAGCAGAAGAATTTATCCCGCCGATTAAGGATGTGATCGCACGTTTGAACACACATTCGTCAATCGATGTGGTCACAAACCCGATGAGCACCCAGGTTCGTGGTGAATATGACGATGTGATGAATATATTGAAAACGGAGATTGGTGCGACATTCGAAGATTTGCCGAAAGCGGTATTCGTCATCAAGATTCTGAATAACCCGTTGGGCGACTAAGCACTTTTGTGGTGTCACTGTTTTCCACTATATCGGCGCAGTTCTCGAGCTGGTCTGTGGCGGAAATTGTTGCTGTCGTTTTCGCCATAGCCTATTTGCTGCTCGCTATTCGGCAGAATATCTGGTGCTGGTTTTGTGCGGGCATCAGCACCGCAATTTACATATTTATTTACGCTGGCGCGAATCTTTATATGGAATCCGTGCTGAATGTTTTCTACTTTGCGATGGCGATCTACGGGTGGCGCGTTTGGCATTCTGTCGGGGAACATGGTGCAAATTTGGCAGTTGTGATTTGGCCGATACGAAGACATATCGCTGCGATCTGTCTGATACTGGTTCTTGCAAGTGTGTTCGGATTTTTTCTTGATACCCAAACCGACGCCGCCTTTCCCTACATTGATTCGGCCACGACATTTGCGGCTATCTGGGCAACATTCCTGGTGGCAAGAAAAGTGCTTGAAAATTGGTGGTACTGGCTCGCGATTGACTTCGTTTCTGTGGTCATCTACTGGTCGAGGGGCCTGGAACTGACGTCGTTGCTTTTTGTGCTTTATATAGTGATGATCCCGTTCGGGCTGATCAGCTGGCGCCGGTCGTGGAGTCAGCAACAGCAACAAGGCACGATATGACCGTACACCTCAATGCATTCGAGGCACTGGCTGCTGTACCCGGCTGGGATCCCGCTGCGTCCGACGTAGAAGAGCTTTGTGGCGGGCTGACCAACCGGTCCTATCTGGTCCGTCGCGGCAGTAACGAGTACGTTCTTCGGCTCCAATCGGAGCTATCGGGAATGCTTCAATTTGATCGCTCCTGCGAGCTGCCCATCATGCGGGAGGCTTACAAGGCGGGGCTGGGACCTGAGCTTATTCATTCTGATGAAGATCTTGGCATATTGATCACTGCTTTTTTGCCGGGTACCACATGGGATGAATCTGACCTTGGATTGCCGCGCAACCTCGAGGCGCTTGCTGAGGTTCTTCGCAAAGTGCACGCGCTGCCGCTTTGCGGTCGCAGGCTCGACTTATTGGGGGACGCCTCTGCATACACAAAATTCCTTGAAAAGCGGCATGGATTGCACAGTTTTGCGACTCAATGTGTCGACGTGATCAGCAGTATTCAGGCCCACGATCAGGTCACCTGTTGTCACAACGACGTTGTTGGCGCAAACCTCATCGCAGGATCAAAGCTGATGCTGATTGACTGGGAATACGCCGGCGACAATGACCCCCTGTTCGATCTTGCCTCGGTTATTGGATTTCACAATCTTGACCAGGAGCGCGCAGGAATCTTGCTGGACGCTTATGTTGGCGGCCAGGATCAGGAAATGAGCGATATTCAATGGTTGTGGCTGGCATCTCGGCACCTCGTTTTTCCAAGCAAGCAGCAAGCGCGACGGCTGGAAGAGTTGCAACAGAGAATCGGCTGATGATTCCAGACGATTAGTTGATCGACGGTGTCGTGTCGATCAACTTACCAATTGTTTCTGAGTTCCCGCAATTTGACGAATACGTCTCGTGGCGATGGCATTGCTCCCAATTCCGGAAATGCTTTCCTGATGTTGTCGATTACTTCAGGATTTTGTAGCCGAAAAAAGGTGTTCATCCTGCGTTCCATTGCCAGCGTTGTCACCA
>QIHS01000412.1 GCA_003229095.1 Woeseia sp.
ATAATGAAACAGCCGACAGCGCCAGGTCGTCAGGTTATGAATCAATCTGCTGGTTTTCGCGAATATCTTGAGATTGCCGAGAAGGACGAGATGAATCTCAGAAATCCGCCGGACAAAACACCGCAGTTGTTCGAGCAGTTTTTGCCGTTCGCTATGGCGCTGGGCGTAGAGCAGCAGTGGGCCGACCGGTTCAGCCGAATCTTTGCGCGGCTGCAAGGTCCAAACGATGTCGCATGGCAGCCGGCATGGTACGGTGGCGCCTGGAATAATTTTGATCTAAACGCCAATACCACAAGCTTGTCCAGTGGATTGGGCAGCGCCATAAGTTCTTCAGTATCACCGCCGGGCACTTCCTCAGGCAGTGCCGGTGGCGGTTTTTCCGGCGGTGGCGGTGGTGGTGGCGGTGGTGGCGGCTGGTAGCCGATAAGAAAAGGAGAAAAGTCTGAATCAGCATGTTTATCAACGTCGGCCGGTCAAAGACAGCTTGATACCGACGGTCATCTTTGTTCTGATCATTGTCAACGGGCTGCTGTTTGCGGTTGAGTCGCCGAACATATCGCTGTTCCTGGCAAAGAACTTCGCCCTGTGGCCGCTGGCGTCCGGATTTCCCAATCCTGAGTTCCGGCTTTGGCAGACCATTACGTACGGCTTCCTGCATGGCGACGTATACCACATCGGCTTCAATATGCTGATGTTATGGATGTTTGGGCGCGAGCTCGAATTGCTCATGGGACCGCAACGATTTTTTATCTATTTCATGACCTGCGTTATCGGCGCCGCTGCCGTGCAACTGATTGTCTCTCATCTCCAGGGTGGCATGTACCGGACCGTCGGCGCCTCCGGCGGCGTGTTCGGTTTATTGCTGGCATTTGGCATGGCATTTCCAAATCGCATGATCATGTTGATGTTTCCGCCGATTCCGATGAAGGCCAAATACATGGTCATCATGTTCGGTGCACTTGAGTTGTACCTGGGATTGAGTGGCAGTGCGCCCGGTATCGCCAATTTTGCGCATCTCGGTGGCATGTTATTCGGTTTCCTGCTGATTCATCACTGGCGATATTCGTCGCAGAGGCGCCGATGAACAATATGGTTGCACTGGTTCTTGCGACCAGTGTCCTCGTATAGCGGTGGGCTGGCGCTCGCGTTGTCGCGGAGGGGCGCATAGTGCAAGAAATGTGCAACCCATGGTGCTGGTTCCGCATCTATAGTCAGCAGCAAGGCTTTTTTTAGCCGACCGCTGAACATTTCGATAAGTTTCGTGACTACTGACATTTCGGGGGATTCAATGCAGATTCGACGACGAGAATTTCTGGGCCAGATGGCCGCAGGAAGCGCAATTATTACGATGCCGGCATTCCTTGCCGGGTGTGGTGTCAACCAGGCCATTCAGATCGCCGAAGCGACCCCTGACAATCCTTTCATGCAATGGTTTGCCGTCGATGATGCCACCATCGCACGTGTGATGGCTGAACTCACCGCAAATGGGGCCGATGTGGCCGAACTCTATTTCCAGCACACGCGCAGCAACAGCCTGGGGCTTGAAGATGGCATCGTCAGTCGTGCCAATTCACGAATTTCCCAGGGTGTTGGCTTACGCGTCGTCATCGGCGATCAGACTGGCTACGCTTTCACAGAAGATCTCACGCTACCCTCAATGCTTGCCGCAGCGCAAACAGCCTCTGCGATCGCCAATCGTGCGGCCATTGCTGCACCGCAAGCCTACAACCCGAAGAAAACCGGCGACCTTTATATCACCGCGTTGCCGTGGGCGGACGTTGGCATTGATCAAAAATTGCCGTTACTGAAACACGTTGACGCGAAAGCGCAAGCTGCGGACCCGTCGGTCAGCAAAGTGTCGGTTGGCTGGTCAGACGTAGATGAGCGCATCATGATCGCCACGCTTGATGGCAACCTGATCATGGACCATCGGCCAATGACGCGTCTGACGGCCCAGGTCACCGCGGTTCGGGATGGCGAGACGCAATCGGGCTACTCGAACATCGCAGCGCGCCAGGATTTGTCCTGGTACACCACGGAAAGAATAGACGCTATGGTCGCCGAGGCCGTCGACCGGACCCTGCCAGACGACCGCCTGCTGGCGAAATGCCGGTTATTCTTGCAGCCGGTGCCAGCGGTATTCTGCTACATGAGGCGATCGGACACGGTATGGAAGCAGACTTCAATCGCAAGGGCACCAGCATCTACTCTGACATGATGGGCAAGAAGGTTGCTGAACCGTTCGTCACGATTGTCGATCAGGGCACGATTCCCAAAGAACGTGGCGCTCTTAACTATGATGATGAAGGCAACGAATGTGGCCGCACGGTCATGGTTGAGGACGGTATTTTGCGATCGTACCTGCACGACTCCATCAGCTCGGAGCAGTACAAGGTTTCTCCGACCGGATCCGGGCGACGACAGTCCTACAAACATTCTCCAATGCCGCGCATGACCTGCACATTCATGGAAGATGGTCCGCATAGCAAAGAGGAAATTATTGCGGCCGTCGATCACGGCATCATTGCCGAGACTTACACCAACGGCCAGGTACAGATCGGTGCGGGCGACTACACTTTCTATGTCAAGAATGGCTGGCTGG
>QIHS01000225.1 GCA_003229095.1 Woeseia sp.
CACCTGCCGAGTAAGGACGACCCGAAATGAAAGCCGAGATCCATCCCAGTTACGGTGATATTAAAGTGACCTGTAGTTGCGGTAACGAATTTTCCACCAGGTCAACACTGGGCGATAACCTGACGATCGAGGTCTGCTCGGCCTGTCATCCTTTTTATACCGGTAAGCAGAAAATTGTCGATTCCGGCGGTCGGGTCGACAAGTTCCGTCGCAAATACGGTATCGGCTAGCAGATTAATCTGCGTTATTCGAAGGCGTTTTCCCGCCTTAGCCACATTCGTATTCCTGGCAATTGGTGTCAGTGCAATTGCCCGCTGGCGTATTGTCATGCCCATCTGTAGACGGATCGATAAGGACGCGCTTGCCTGACTGTCATCGCTGACAGTTGGTGGGCCTTCGACTAAGCATTGAGGATCATATGAGCAAAGATGCATACACACTGACAAGCCCCGATGGGAAAACAATAGAACTTCCGGTCCGGAAAGGATCACTTGGACCCGATGTTGTTGACATCGGGCGGCTATATGCCGAGCAAGGTGTATTTACCTATGACCCGGGCTTCGTATCAACTGGCAGCTGCGACAGCGACATCACTTTCATTGATGGCAAGGAAGGCGTGCTCCTGTACCGTGGTTACCCGGTAGAACAACTTGCCAAGAACTCCAGTTTCATCGAAGTCGCCTATCTCCTCTTATATGGTGAACTGCCGACGTCTGTGGAACTGGAAGAATTCGACACCTCGATTCGCACCCACACCATGCTGAACGAGGGCATGCAGCGTTTCTTCAACGGTTTTCGCTACGATGCTCACCCGATGGCCATGCTGTCTGCCGTGGTTGGCTCAATGTCTGCCTATTACCATGACACGATGGACATCAACAATTCGGACCACCGGGAAATATTCACGCGTCGCATTCTCGCCAAGATGCCAACGATTGCCGCCGCGGCGCACAAGCTGACCGCGGGCCAGCCGTTCATCTATCCGCGCAACGATTTGAGCTACACCGAAAACCTCGTGCACATGCTGTTCGCGGTGCCGGCAGAGGAATACGAGATCAACGAGGTTGCCGCCGAGGCGCTCGACCTGCTCTTTATCCTGCATGCCGATCACGAGCAAAACTGCTCTACGTCTACCGTTCGGATGGCCGGCAGTTCCGGCGCAAATCCTTATTCCGCGATTGCGGCTGGTATATCAGCGCTTTGGGGCCCAGCACATGGCGGCGCCAACGAAGCCGTTTTGCGGATGCTGAAAGAAATTGGTGACGCAAAGAACATTGCGAAGTTCATCGACAAGGCAAAAGACAAAGACGACCCGTTCCGCTTGATGGGTTTCGGTCATCGTGTCTACAAGAACTTCGATCCACGCGCGAAGATCATTCGTGACATGTGCCACAAAGTGCTGGAAAAAGTGGGCCGAACTGACTCGCCGCTTTTTGAGTTGGCACTGAAGCTTGAAGAAGTCGCTTTGAAAGATGATTACTTTGTCGAGAAAAACCTTTACCCGAATGTCGACTTCTATTCCGGCATCATCTATCGAGCCCTTGGCATACCAACATCCATGTTTACGGTGATGTTTGCGATTGGCAGAACGGTGGGCTGGGTTGCGCACTGGCGTGAAATGATCACCGATCCGCAGGCACG
>QIHS01000369.1 GCA_003229095.1 Woeseia sp.
CAGGTCGATCGTGAATACTACGTTAACGACGCCGGGAGGCAGATGGACATCCTGTGTGTCAGCGTACTATTGCGAGCGCTGGAGGCGCGCGGTGAGTCGTTCGCGTTTCCGGAAGGCGGTTACAGGGGCGATTACATTCGTGACATCGCCGCGCATATCCAGGCGGGGGATATTGCAGATGTGTCTGCGGCGGACCTTTTCGATGGCGTAGATGAGAGTGACAATGACGCAGCAATCGACGGGCTGATTGGCAACGCAGAAAGTCAGCTCGGCATCGAGCTGTTTCACAAAATCCGGCGCCAGTCATTTGAGGAAATTCTTGCGGATATCAAGGACGACCTGGCCGAGTTCGGCGTGACTTTTGACCAATGGTTCTCCGAGCAAAGCCTGACCGACGACAAGCTGATTGATGCCGCACTGGCTGTCTTGCAGGAACGCAATATGTTGTACGAGCAAGACGGTGCGACCTGGTTTCGGGCGACAGACTTTGGCGACGAGAAAGACCGCGTCGTGGTCAGGGATAACGGCAAGAAAACCTATTTCGCTTCTGACATTGCCTATCATTTTGGAAAAAGGGAACGTGGTTACGATTTGCTGATCGACATTCTCGGGTCGGATCACCACGGCTACATCGCGCGGGTGCAGGCGGGCATGGAAGCGATGGGATACAGCAGTGACAGTCTCGAAGTAGACCTCGTGCAATTTGTCACGCTGTTTCGCGGTGGCGAAAAACAACAGATGGGCACTCGTTCAGGACAATTTGTTTCCCTGCGCGAACTGCGTGACGAAATTGGCAATGACGCGGCACGGTTTTTCTACGTCATGCGCTCAAACGAGCAGCACCTCGATTTCGATATGGAGTTGGCGAAGAGCCATTCAAACGAAAACCCGGTTTATTACATTCAATATGCATATGCGCGCGTAGCCAGTGTTTTCCGGCAGCTTGCGGAGAAATCGTTGACATACGATCAGGCAGCAGGCATTGAGGCCTTGGCTCGCCTGACAGAATCTCACGAGAAAGCGCTGATGTCCGATCTCAGCCGTTACCCGGAGATCATCGAGCTTTCGGCAAATAATCGCGCGCCGCAGCACCTGGTGCATTACTTGCGGGACCTTGCCAACGACTTGCACTCTTATTATAACGCGCATCAATTTATTGTAGACGATGATGCGATACGCAACGCACGGCTCACGTTGATAGACGCGACCCGCATTGTTATTGCCAATGGTCTCAGGATTATTGGCGTTTCTGCCCCGGACAAAATGTAGCCACGCATGGCGAAGAAACGACGACAACGGAAAAACCCGACGCCCGAGTATCCAGGTTGGATGTGGATGATCTTCGGCCTGTCGATAGGCTTGTCTGTTGCATTTGCGATTTACAAAAAAGACTTTGCCGCAGTTGCCACAACACAAACGTCTGCGCCGGAACCCGCAAGCATGACGAGCACCCTGGCGGAAGATCCGCCGGTAATCGACGCTGTAGATGAGGTGACACCCGCGGGCCGCTTCACCTTTTACGAGGACTTGCCCAACTTCGAGGTCATCATTCACGAAGAAGAGCCGGACGTCAGCCGCGACAGAACTGTTGCGGTCGTGCAGGAACCCGGAGTCTACATTTTGCAGGCCGGCTCATTGTGCGCTGCAGGACGCGGATCGCCGTCGCGCCCAGCTTGCGTTACTGGGCATTGAGTCCCGCGTCCAGCGCGTGGCCATCGATCGCAAAATCTATCATCGCGTACGCATTGGCCCGATAGGCGACCTCGACAAACTCAACCTGATTCGCAATCAACTGCGACAGGAGAACATCGATGTTTTGCGAATACGTTTAGGTGATTAGGTTAGCGATACTGGTTTGTGTTTTCGTGCTGAACGGCTGCGCGACATCACCGCCGGCTGAGGTTCCGAAAACGCCAGCACCGCCGATCACTCCGAGCCCACCGCAGGAAACCTTTCCTGAACCAGAACCAACAGCAACGCTGACGCAACCGGAACGACGTCAGCATCGCGGCAGTAGGCGACATGATGCTCGGCACCGACTACCCGGAAAACCACTTGCCCGACGATGACGGCGTTTCTTTCCTCGCCGCAGTCACGCCGATTCTTGCCGCAGCCGACCTGACGTTCGGTAATCTGGAGGGCGTTCTTGTTGACGGTGGCGAGCCCGGCAAGAAATGTAGCAACCCCAAAGCGTGTTACCTGTTTCGTTCTCCGTCCCGCTACGTCGAACACTACAAGGCTGCCGGTTTCGATGTGATGAGTCTCGCCAACAATCATGCGCGGGACTTCGGCGAAGAGGGTCGTTTGGCCAGCATGCAAACGCTGGCTGACGCAGGATTGCACCACTCCGGGCTAAGGGGCGACTTTGCCTCGATGATCGTGAACGAACTGAGGGTGGCTGTGCTTGCGTTTGCAGTCACGCGCAATTCAAACCTGCTGCTCGACTATGAGGTGGCCAGGCAAACCGTCGTCGATCAGGCAGCAAGACACGATATTGTCATCGTGTCGTTTCATGGCGGCGCAGAGGGGCGCGATGTGACGCATGTGCCGTTCGCCGAAGAAGAGTATTTCGGCGAGATGCGTGGCGACGTTGCCAAATTCTCGCGCATGATGGTCAAGGCAGGTGCCGACCTGGTCATCGGGCATGGGCCACATGTCGTGCATGGAAGTCGTTGATGGGCGCCTGATCGCGTACAGCCTGGGCAACTTCGCGACTTACTACGGAATCAGCGTCGAAGGAATCAAAGGTATTGCACCAATTCTTGTCGTTACGCTCAACGGCGAGGGTGAATTCATCGAAGGGAAAATTCACTCTACAATTCAGCTGCGCCCCGACGGCCCGTCAATTGACCCGCAGAATGGTGCGCTCAATTTGATACGGGAGCTCAGTAACGAGGATTTCGTTACACCAACGATCAAATTCGACAAGGACGGCAGGATTCTGCCAATATTCGCGCGACAAGAAACCACAAAAATACGCAATCGTTAGCCGACAAGGAACACTCAGTGAACAGGATTATCTCTATTGCAACGACCCTCATCATTACGCTGCTGTGGCAGTTTGCTCTTTCTGCTGCTCCCGTAGAAGTCGTTCCCGCCGAAGAGGTCGGCATGTCTTCCGAACGACTGGCTGTCCTCAAAGCGAAGTTGCACCAGGTTCTCGATGATGAAAGAACCGGCGGAGTTCAGGTCCTGATCGCGCGCCGTGGAAAAGTTGTCATGCACGAGAATCTGGGCTTCGCCAATATTGAAGAGAAGATGCCGGTCACAGATGAAACCCTGTTTCGAATCTATTCGATGACCAAGCCCGTGATGGGCGTCGCCATGATGATGCTCTATGAAGACGGTTACTTTTCATTGGCTGATCCCATTTCGAAGCACATCCCGGAGTTTGCGGGGCTTCAAGTGTTTGCCGGCGTTGATGACGACGGAAATATGATCCTCGAAGCACCGGACCG
>QIHS01000187.1 GCA_003229095.1 Woeseia sp.
GCAGAGGGTGGCGCGACCACGGCAATGCCACCAAACAAACGGTAGCCGGCAGCCTTGACGGCCGCCGGCCTGAAAAGCGATTGTCCCGCCTCGCGTCTGGCAACATCCTTGTTCATCGTCGTGCACCTGCCCGTCATTTACACTACGCAGTCGACCATATGCCTGTTCCTCTTGCGATCTGCTTAATGCGGCATTTTGTTCTGTTTCTTGGGATTGGGCTGCGGTTCGCGCTGCTTGTCCAGGCTCAATCGATTCGAAGGAAACCATCTGCGGGAAGGCCTGCAATGCGGTAACGTGGCGCTACGACAAGGTAAAGTGCAAATGAAAATTAATGAGTATGTGGCGCTGATAGACCAGGCGTCAGTTTATGACGTGGCCATAGAATCGCCGCTGGAGCTTGCTGCCAATCTGTCGGCACGCCTGTGCAACCGAATCCTGATGAAACGCGAAGACCTTCAGCCGGTCTTTTCGTTTAAATTGCGTGGCGCCTGCAACAAGCTCGCCTCATTGCCGGACAGCGCAGTAGCGGCCGGCGTGATCTGCAGCTCTGCCGGCAATCACGGACAGGGCGTGGCGCTTGCCGCGAAACGCAGAAATTGCCGGGCAGTCATTGTCATGCCGGTAACCACCCCATCTATCAAGGTCAATGCGGTCGCATCGCTGGGTGGCGAAGTCGTTCTTCACGGTGACACCTATGACGATGCGTACACGAGAGCAAAGGAAATAGAAGACGCGGAAGGCCTCACTTTTATTCATCCTTTCGACGACCCGGCCGTCATCGCGGGCCAGGGCACAATCGGTCGTGAATTAGTTTTGCAAATGGACTCCGGCGTCAGCGCGATTTTTGTACCGATTGGCGGTGGCGGCCTGATTTCGGGCATTGCTGCCTACGTCAAAAGCAAACGACCGGACATCCGCATCATTGGCGTTGAGCCGGAAGATTCCGCCGCAATGCAAGCCTCGCTGGCGGCGGGTCGGCCAGTGACGCTGGAGCACGTCGGCATCTTTGCTGACGGTGTCGCTGTGCGCCGTGTTGGCGATGAAACGTTTCGTTTGTGCCAGGAACTCGTTGACGAAGTAATCACAGTTGATACAGATCAGATCTGCGCGGCGATAAAGGACATTTTCGAAGACACACGTTCCGTCGTGGAACCGGCAGGCGCGTTGGCTGTTGCAGGCGCCAAGAAAATGATTGCGCAGAATGGGACACGGGACAGCACATTCGTTGTGATCAATGGCGGTGCCAACGTCAATTTTGATCGTTTACGGCATATCGCGGAACGCGCTGCAATCGGGGAACAGCAAGAAGTATTACTCGCAATTGAGATCCCGGAAGAACCGGGCAGCTTCCGAAAGTTCTGCGAAGCGATCGGGCGGCGCAGTATTACGGAGTTCAGTTATCGATTCAGCGATGCGAAAAACGCACGTATTTTTGTTGGTGTTCAGCTAAGCCGAGGTGCGGCCGAACACAGCGAACTGATCGACGGGCTGACAAAACTCGGATATCCGCTTGCAGATCTGAGCGACAATGAAATGGCGAAAGTTCACATTCGTCATATGGTTGGCGGCAGGGCAGGCACGATTGCAAACGAGAGGCTCTTCCGCTTTGAATTTCCGGAACGGCCCGGTGCATTGC
>QIHS01000026.1 GCA_003229095.1 Woeseia sp.
TTTAAAGATAAAGGGGACACGGACAAACCATTGCATACGCTGGTGCGATCATTCTATGACGCGCCAAACGTGGTCTATCTCAATCGCAGTCTCGAAAAAAACCCGGCCCGACTCAAGTTTGACCTCGCCAATCACATTGCACACAAGGTCCTGCATGACGGCGACGGCGCACGGGCGCCGCAGGTCTCCGGTGGCAGGGTAAGTGGGCGAAGACATGACGCCGGGTCAACCAATATGGATGCAAAGGACGTCCTGTTCGCCTGGCGAGATTTCGAGTGCAGTTATTTTGCGGCGGCATTACTCGGGCCGAAGACAGCGTTCAGGCAATTTCTGGCGCGTCACGCCTACGCGATTGATGCGGGTCACGGGATTGACCTTACGACGACGCTGGTGATGCGTCGTATGTCGAGTGTCTCGCCTTACCCTCATTGGCATTATTTCGACGCCTATCCCCCCGGCAATCTTCGCGCCGTATACCGCGGCAACGGAATTCCACTTCCATGGGGAAACATGACGATGATTTCCGATCCATGCCAGCACTGGGCCGTGTTCAGGATGCTGAACACACGATCGACGCAGGCATCGGCGCAAATTTCGATACTGGGCACGAAAGAACGTCTGCGTCTGTATTGTTGTGAGTCGATCCAAAGCAAAGACGCGGCTGGCAACCCGCATGTTCTCTGTGCAGGGGTCGATCTCGAACCTGCTCTGCAGGCGCAGGGCATCAACGCGACCGATACGATCGAGCAGATCGCCTCAGCCTGCAATCAAAACGGCGGATCTGCAGCGATACCGGACGAACCTCGCAAACAATTGGAGAGCATCAGCAAGATTCTCAATATTGGCTGGATCGCGACCGGCGCCGCGAAGGATGCAACCATCATCTGTCCGCGAAGCTCGGATTGCCCGCGGGAAAAACATTGCCTTGGAAAAGCGCCACCTAAACTCACGCCCGAAATTGACGAGATCCGCCGCTCACTGGCCGGTTCGTGATGATTGACCGCTATGAGCGACAAATTTAGCGCACTAAACGCCTGATCGGGATCGCCGTACCTATTTCGCAATCTGTTCGAAACAAATCTGCCCGGCATCGCTTGCCGATAGTGTTTCCCGCAACAACAAACAATAATTCGGACTTCCTTCAGCGTGATCCGGAGTAAAAAAACGACAATTGCGACACTGTCCGAAGGGTCGCCTGTCCTGCGCGGCGAGCCGCATCGACAGCAATGACTCCAGGCTGGTTGAGAGCGCTTTTTGCGACGTTTTGTCCAATTGATCCAGTGCGCTTACCGTGATTGCCAGTGGGTCGCTTTCCAGCATTTTCTTGCCCTTCGCAGTAGTCGATAATTGATTGCTTCGACGATCCCTGCGGTCCACGTGTTTTTTTACGAGCCTCCGGGCTTCCAGCGTTTTGAGCGTTTGGGACACTGTGCCCTTGGTAATTCCCAGGTAAGCGGTCAGCGTTGCCGCAGTGCGTGAAAACTTATTGGCCTTGTTGAGGTATCGAAGCGTTTCCCATTGCACCGGAAGCAGTCCTTCGGTGTGCGCCTCTGTATTCAGCAAGCGACCAATCCTCTCCACCAATGCGGCAATATGTGTTGCTCGACTATCATTCATGACATCATAGTATCGATTGCAATTACAGGCATTGGCAATTACACTCAAAAGGTATCGACTCAATACTAATATGGAGAACTACTATGAAAAAATTGTTTTTAATGCTGATTGCAGGATTCGCCTTCAACCACACATCCGCGCATGAGATCCAAAGTGAAGCTGATGCCAAGATCGCGCCGGCATTTGATATTACGACTGCCAGAGCGACCACGGATGGTCGCTTGACGACGTTTTTTATGGAGGTCGCAGGTATCGCCGGCAGTATCAAACCCGTTCCGATTGGTCAGCTTGCCGGAGCCAAGGTGGAATCCTATGTCTGGCCAACCAGTCTCGACCCGTCAGTTGTCGGATTCGACGAAGGATCGGGCATTCTGGCCCTCGCAATCACGGCGCATCCCGATTTCGACGACACGCCGCTTATTGACGAGAATCAGGATGGTGATCCGGCAAATGACGGCGCGGATTGGCACTCTCACTGGGTCGTCCTTGTGGAAGACACGAATTGTGGCGCGGGATTGAAAGTGCGTGACGTGTCACCTGGTGTTGACCTTCTTCCTGCAACGGCACCGTACTTGCCGATTGCACTCGACAGCCCGGGTATGAGCCCGTTCCTCGACGGGAATCTGGCGCGCATAGTGGTACCGTTGGATAACAGCGAGAGCGCCTCATTCGATGCGGTCACTGCTGAGTTACAGATCAATGAGAAAACCGAAGCACCACTTCTGTGTATCACGAGTGTCCACGACATTGCCTCGGGTGATCTCTCATTGCCCGGTCGTATCATGATGCAAAAATAGGCTGATCCCCGGGGTCGCATTGCGGCCCCGGGTCCGTTGGGCTACTATTCGCGCCCCATGCCCGATTGGTCGC
>QIHS01000010.1 GCA_003229095.1 Woeseia sp.
TCGGTCTAGCCGACTCCAGCGATTCCAGTGGATAGGACTTCATTGCGCGCAAGAGATAGAAATCCGCAATGAAAATTCCGCCAATGGGGGCGAATATGATCGACAATCCGAACAGGAAAGATGTGTAATTCTCGAGGATGTTCAACATCGCGGCAACCGTCGCGAACACACCGGCAACGATGGTCAATTGCCAATGTTTGCGGCCGCGTACAACGCTAGCCAGGCTAAGTGAGCAACTGTACAGGTTGACAACGTTGGTAATCCACGTGGACAAAAATACCAGGCCCAGTGCACCAACGCCCAGGCCCATTGCCAACAGGATGACGAGTATGTCGGCCTGTTGCAGAACGATCGCGGCAATCGCTGCTGCGATATAGGCAACGCTGGACAGCAGGAGGAAAGGGAAGATTGCCGCAATCGCAGCATCTGTATCCTTGCGCGCATATCGTGTGAAATCGGACATGAGGACGGCGGAAACAACAAAACCACCGACGATTGCCGTTACTGCCTCGCCGTCAGTCATAGAGAACGAACCTGCGACGACGCGCTGCATATCGCCATCAAATGCATAGAAGCTTTTGACACCCAGATAGGTCGTTAGTAGAAAAAGTATCGGTACGATAAAACTCGACAGTTTTTCCAATAGCTGAAAACCGTAGATCGCCGTAAAGGTCATCAGCACACCAGCAATAATCTCGACAATCCACCCGGTCGGTCGGTAATCGAACAATTGCACGCCGAGGTGCTGTAGCGTCGCACTGACATATTGACGCCGTACCAACCCAGCAGCGCAACAGCAATAGCAAGATTGAGGATATTCGCACCCATGCGGCCAAACACGAATTGGGTTAGTACATAGGAAGACACCCGGTTTCGGACACCAATGATGCCGATGATCGTACCGACAACGGACAGGAACAAGCCACCGATGACGAACGCCTTTATCCCTCTTTCGAGTCCCAGCGCGCTGCCAATTTGGACGCCGGCAACCAGGCCCGGCACCGCAAAAACCAGGACGCCGTTGATCATCCCGATTCGCAACCCGCCGATCGTCTTGTCTTCCGGGACGCGAGTCGTTGCATAGTCCTGCAGGTAATCAGACAAACTATCAACCTCAGTTGGTTTTTTGCGAAAACTACACTGCCTCGTAGCCTATGAACCTCATGATCATGCCATTGTGCCAAACTTGCACGAATATTTTCTCCGTGTACAGCCAGGTGAATCCAAAACGAAATTTCGGTAGGCTACGATCAGGTTTGCACTATCGCAGACGCTTGGATCTTACGCCAGATGCGAGGCCATGAGCTCACATAAGCCCCTGAAACTCGATCGTATCAATCGACGAATTCTAGCGACTCTGCATCTGGAGGCCGACCTTTCGAACGTCGAACTCGCAGAGAAAATTGGCCTGTCGCCCAGCGCGTGCTTCCAACGGGTAAAGTCGCTCAGGGACGCTGGCTATTTCGTCCATTTTCATGCTGAAGTCGAGCTGGATCGAATATGCGAGCATGTACTGGCATATGTTGAATTCTCACTGCATGCCAACGCCCCAATGGCGCGCCGAAAATTCGAGCAAGCCGTAAACAAGATTCCCGAACTGATGGATTGTCTGCGTGTCGCAGGCGATACTGACTATATCTCCTTCGCTTGCTGCTCCAATATTCAAACCCTGCAGGAGATTTGCGATACCCTGGCGGCAGATGAGTCACTTCAGATCAGGCGAATTGAGACACGAATTGTGCTCGATCGCGCGAAATGGTTTCTTGGTTATCCAATTGACAGGCTTAAGTGGCTAGAGCAGTAGCTGCGCGAAATCGCCAATTCCGGCCAGAGAAAATTTTCTTTTGCTGGAATTAGCGGAAACCGAATAGTCTGCGGAATGCACCGATTTAGCGACTAAGCAAATTCAGGCCGTTTGCGCGCATACTTGCCGCTTCATCCTTGCCAATGGCTATCAGTCCGGCGGGCGAATCCTTTCGGTGAGAAAAAAAATGGCAAGATTTGTAAGAATTCACGAGGGAAATGGCCTGGATCGCCTGCACCTGGACGACTTGCCGACGCCAGAGCCAAAGAACGACGAGGTTCGAATACGCGTTGAAGCGTTCGCCCTGAACTACGGCGATTTCGGCCTCATGGATAACGACTACCCTTTTCTGCTTGAATTTCCCGCCACCTTTGGTGATGAGATGTGCGGAATTGTCGATGCTATCGGTCCGGGCGTGACGCAGTTCAGCCCTGGCGACCGGGTTGGATCTTTGCCCTGGATGAACGCTGGATATGGCGTCAACGGTGAGTA
>QIHS01000466.1 GCA_003229095.1 Woeseia sp.
TGAATTCCGTGGTATTGCGAGTCGACAGCACACCGATGACTTTCGATCTGATCCCCTGGGACAACAGCTCTGGCGCATCTCCCTACGCGCCTGCGATCGACAGCTACGCGAGCTATGCAGCACGGGTAACCAGCAGCCAGATCAGGCGACTGGCAACTGCCAACATCGTGGATGCGTATGTTACAGACGCCAACGGTCGCTCTCCGGTATATTCCGTTGTTGCGGGCGAACCCAGGGATTGGCTTCGGGCTAACCCGCCAAGGCGCTAGAAACCGTATTGCGTTCGCACATCACAGCGATCCCTGTTTAATATTCCTGTTTGGCCACGCAGTCTAACGATCAATCTTCGATTTCTACAGAGTCTGTAATCCCGTCACAGTCGTCGTTTATCGCCTCCAGCGGGCCTTCAATTTCGTAGCCCATGTTGTCTTCGAAACGCAGGTTTGATGTGTATTCACACAACCGGTGCCTCGAATTTGCTATCCCTGGCTGCGCTCGCTCGACCGGTCGTATCGAATCGTGGAGCAAAGGATTCAATGCCTCGCTCGTTCGTTCAGATGCGATCACCGCGCACCTGCCGTCGGTACCGATTGGCCTGTTTCGAACGATAAGCAGATACCCGAACCTCGTCGATCCGACAATCGCCGGAATACTTGCCAACAACATGCCCCAGGATGAGAATCAGGGTCACGTGCTAGCAAATGATCTCACCGACAGCATCAGGGATGTTTATCGCATGGCGGAGGCACTGCGCATTGATCGACCCGACGAGGCATTGGCCCGCTGTCGCACTCTGTCGGATCTTGAACAACTTCACGATCGGTGGGTAGACAGAATCAACAGGCGCGGTCAGATGTGGGTTGAGCCGGTACAACGAGGCGATTGGGCGGACAATCTCGACCCAACCGATCGGCGCGGGAGAGGCGTTGCGAGATCGTCGCCAGCACCCGAAGACGATGAGTTTCCGAATCAACCCTTCCCTGACTCCACGAATATCAAGGCCATAACTTCTGCGTTTGAACTGTCTTACGAGGGGCGGCTGCAGCGCAATTGCGCTGGTAGCTACCGTCGCGCAGTAACAGATAAGGAACTCTTCGTTTACAAGGTGTTGTGGCCACATCGGGCGACGCTGGAGCTGCGCAACACACCCGAGGATGGGAAATCGGGAAGCAGTCAACCTGACGCGCAGTGACTGTGGCCGGGAAGTGCCTGACCTGTATGCGGCGCACGAGCCTGAAAGGTTTTAAGTTACGGAGTTACCACCGGCACCAATTTCAGTGGCGCTTCTATTCGATCGCCAGGAATCGGTGCTGACGTTGTTCGTAGGCGTCGCTGTATCGAATTATTTTCACGGTTTCCAGAATGTCGCCGTTTTGGAATTGCGATCCTCTCGCTGTAACGTCGATCATCGCCTGACCAATTTGCGTTGCCCTAACAGATGAACGGACAGGCGCGAAGAACCAATAGAGAAGGTTCTGGCCAATATGCGCCTGTTCAGCAGTCGGCCCAATATAGTCCGGTCGGTATGCAATAACCCGAAGATTCGACCCTTTAGCGAAGCTGAACAGTGATCGCTCTGCACGTACCTTTTCGCGCGCCCACATCATGCGGGAATCCGCAGAAATATCGCTGGAGCTAATGTAGTGAAACGATATGTCCGGTTTTTCGCTGACACGGGTCCACGCCGCCACGAACTGCATCGGGAAATCAACGTGAATCCGACCGTAAGTCTCTTCATCGACGCCGAATGTACTTGTGCCGATAGCCCAGTAAACCGCATCAGCCTCTGCGATTTGGTCGAGAACCGCAGCGTAGTCGAGATAGTCCATGTGCAGTGTCAGCTGCACCTTGCCCGAAGCAACGCCTTCTTCGATTCGCGGTGTCTCGCGCCGGCTAATGACATGGATCTTTTCAATGTTCGGGCTCGCCAGTGCTGCTTTTAGGATGCCATCTCCGGCGGTACCGCTGGCACCGAATATCACGATTGTTTTCGGGGTAGACAGCAACTCTGGGTATGCAGAAGCTAAATTGTCGTCAAGCGAAAACTTGATGACCAGAGCAACGTAAAACACCGCGAACAACGCGAGCGGCACGATCAGAATTGTCTTAAGGCGGGGTAATTTCATGATTGTTAGAATATCAGCATTCACGGTCGACCCCTGAATTTCCGCGGCACCCTCCTGTCCGAAAATTAAGCGTATAGCCTATAGGGAAATCGCCCAATTCAGCACCCGATTCGGGACACCCATCGGCTGCCGATGATCTTCGGCTGAGTTGGCACGATGACAAGGCAAGCAACGCCTGCTGATGCTCATAGAGAAGTGGGTGTCCTTATCTGCGTTTCCCTTGCCGATGACGGTGATCGTGCAAGACTCGAGATCGACATCACCTTCAGAAGCAATCAAATAAACCTGACACAATATTCTAAGTCTGGTCCAGTGCCTTGTTGCTGCCCGATTGCGTGTACACGCGCAGGGGTTGCTGCCGTGCCGTCCAGGTCTTTGTCAGCGCGTGGCCGTTGCCGTAGTTCGTGGACTCAAGAGAACCGTTGACGGGGCAATCAACGCCTGCCAATGCTCACAAAACGGTAGATGTCCTTATTTTGTCCTGTGGAGTGGCGCGCAACGCTCGCACCCGCCCTTGCCGACGACGGCGATCGTGCAAAGCTCAAGATAGACGCCACCTGCAAGAACAATCAAATAAACCTGACACATTTTCTGGACACATTTTCTGTTCCACTATCCTTGATCCAACGTAGACAGTAGCTTTAAACTTTCGCTGTCAGTAGGGTCAATCGACAACGCCCTATTTAGAAAATCACGAGCCTCATCGATTTTATCCATACTCTTACAAACTAGGCCCAGATTGTACAGCGGAGAAAGATAGTTATTATCAATTCCTACCGCAGCCCAAAAGTCCTCAATCGCTCCTTCAGTATCGCCCATTTTGAATTTTGTGAGTCCGCGACTGTTTAACACAATAGGGTTGTTTGGAGAGAGCGAACTTGCGATCTGATAGTCGGCCAACGCGCTATCGTAGTTCTTTAATCGCAGAAACGCATTTCCTCGATTCAGATAACAGTCCGGATCATTAGATCTTAGCTTGATCGCAGTTGTGAGATCTGACAGCGCATTCTGATATTCCTTTTTTCCGGTGTAGGCAATGGCCCTTTGGTTATAAAGCTCACTTACATTGTGGTGCCGGATAAGCTCCGAATAGATGGAAATCGCCTCATCGTAGTCCCCACTTTCGGCAGCTTTGATCGCCTGAGTGATTCGACGATCATCAAGGCTGAAGTTCTTAATTTTCATGGAATAAACTTACCACATTGACCGTCCCTTTTTATTCCTACGACCACTACGTCTCCTCGTCTACATCTTGTCGATAGCGGTTCCGGACCTCACGATCCTGTCGAAAGCGCCTTGCCTGCCTCTGACGAATTGTTTCTTCGTTTCTCGCAGCCTGGTCGATTTCGTCTTCATCTCCGCCGCGAATCGCGTCTTTTAGGCGCCCTTCCGTCTTGGTGATGTCGTCAACCTTATCTTCGGCATCACTAGCAATTTCGCCCTCGGATACGGGATTGGCCTCTTTGGGTTTTTCTTCACCTCCCTCTGTGTCAGATTCATTGAAAACAGCGCTAATTGCCTTGTCGATGGCCACTGCTGCCGCAAATGCAGCCGTGTAAGCAATAATTTTAGGTACAACTGCGACATCAGTTGGATCTGGCGTGATTGCGTCAGCCGCAAGGACACCACGAACCACCGCAACCGCTGATTCTCCATTCTGATCAACAAAATTAGTTGGATCGTTACCAACGTAGACATAACGATTGAACATAAACGGCTGTTCCGGAGAAAACCCAACCGGATCAATACTCAAAAACCGCCCGATCACCGGATCGTAGTAACGCGCCTGCATGTAAGTAAGCCCGGTCGCATCGTCCT
>QIHS01000096.1 GCA_003229095.1 Woeseia sp.
GCGAGGGGCCGTTTTCAACATTGATCATTCGCGGCGCAACCCTGATCGACGGAACCGGTGCGCCGCCTATCGGGCCCGTGGATATCGTGATCGAAGGCAATCGGATTGCCAGCATCAAGTCCGTTGGTTATCCGGGTCTTGAAATTGATGAGGAGAAGCGGCCGTCAGGCGCGATTTATGAAATCGACGCGCACGGGTCCTGGGTCATGCCGGGCATCGTTGACATGCATACGCACACCGGAGGCGCCGGCAAAGCACCGGAAGCTGAATATACCTACAAACTCTGGATGGGCCACGGCATCACAACGGTACGAGGTGTCCCGAGCGGCAGTCTGGAATTTTCCCTGAGCGAAAAACGGCGTAGTGCAAGAAACGAAATTGTTGCGCCAAGAATGTTTTCTTATCACACGCTCGGTGCAGGAGAAAAATACGAGGAAACAGACATTCTGACCCCGAAACAGGCAAGAGAGTGGGTGCGGTATGTCGCAGGTGAGGGGGTCGACGGTCTGAAACTGGGCGCACATCGACCGGCCATCATGGAGGCCTTGCTCGACGAGGCCAAAAAACAGGGCTTGGGATCGACTGCGCACCTTGGCCAGATGGGTGTTGCACAAATGAATGCTCGCGATTCGGCGCGACTTGGACTGGGTACGCTGACCCATTATTACGGGTTGTTTGAAGCGATGTACGAAAACAACGACGTGCAGCCCTGGCCAGTCGACATGAACTACAACAACGAACAGCACCGATTCGGTCAGGTCGCGCAACAGTGGAAACTGGTCGCCGGACGCGGTTCGGAAAAATGGAATGCGCTGTTGGAAGAATTCATTGCGCTCGATTTCACGCTGGACCCGACCTTCGGTATTTATTCAGCAGGTCGTGATGTCATGCGAACAAGAAATGCCGATTGGCACGACAAATACACATTGCCAACGCAGTGGGATTTCTTTACGCCAAATCGGGAAAGTCACGGTGCCTACTGGTTCTATTGGACTACTGCGGACGAAATTGCATGGAAGAATTTCTATTCTGTCTGGATGCAGTTCGTCAACGACTACAAGAACATGGGCGGGCGAGTCACTGTTGGTTCCGATTCGGGTTTCATTTATCAGTTATACGGATTTGGCACGATACTGGAAATGGAGATGTTGCAAGAGGCGGGATTTCATCCGCTTGAGGTCGTTCGTTCTGCGACCATGTACGGTGCACAAGCATTGCACGAACCCAAAGGTCGTGAAATAGAATTTGGTGTCATTCGTCCCGGATTACTGGCGGACTTGATTATCATCGATGAGAATCCGTTGGCAAACATGAAAGTGTTGTACGGTACTGGCGCTGTGCGCCTGAATGACGAGACCGGACTGCCGGAGCGCGTCGGTGGTGTAAGGTATACGATCAAGGATGGCATTGTCTACGACGCCCGGCAGCTGCTCGCGGATGTAGCCGAAATGGTTGCCGAGCAGAAAGAGGCGCGCGGGGAACCGGTGCGATACTAGCGTTGTCGAATAACCTATGGCGTCCAGAAAAACAAACATAGCCAGGCGCGAATTTCTGACCTCGATCGGACGTGCGGTCGGCGGATCTGCCATGCTGCGCATCATGCTGGCAATGGGTATCGGCACGACGGGTATCGGCACGACGCTAACCGCTTGTGGCTCATCTTCCGCAGCGTCTGGCGGCACGGTCAACCCACCCGCACCGCCTCCGCCCCCACCACCAACCGGATTAATGTCACCACGTCCGGGCGACTGGCCTGCCAACGTCGGTATTGGCAAAACAGTTGCTATTCTCGGCGGTGGAATTGCCGGCATGACCTGCGCGCTGGAAATGACCCGTTTGGGCTATTCCTGCACAATTCTTGAGGCGACAGTCAGAACCGGAGGACGTAATCGCACCGTCCGCGCCGGTGATGCGGTGAATGAAACGGACTCTGCGCAAACCTGCACATTCGATTTCGATAATGATCTGTACTTCAATGCGGGCGCCGCCAGGATTGCACATCATCATGAATTTCTTCTGGCGTATTGTCGGGAGTTTGGTGTCGCACTGGAAACCTTTACCAACGACAATCGGGCAGCGCTGATGCACTCGACCACTGCATTCGGTGGGCAGCCGGTCATTGCACGTCGTTTGCATGCCGATTCTCGCGGCAATATTGCCAGGCTGCTCGCGATGGCTGTCAACCAGAACGCGCTGGACCAGGAGCTGACCGCAACGGACAAGGTCAATATCATTGCGATGTTGCGTCAGTTTGGAGATCTCGACGGTCTTTCAAACTACAACGGATCGACCCGCGCAGGATTTCCCGGACAGGAAGACACCGGCAGCCGGCAGCGAGGCGTGATGCTCAATCCGCTTTCCTTGCAGGATCTGATCAACGAAACCTTTTGGCAGCAAAGACAAGGATTCGCACACGGACTCGACCAACAACCGACGATGTTACAGCCTGTCGGCGGCATGGATCGTATATCCCAGGCATTTGAAACAAGGATCGCCACCGACCTGATTACCGAAGCTGTCGTCACAGAAATTCGTAAAATCGCAAACGGTTCCCGAGTTATATATCAGGATCGATTTGGCGCGCCAGTCACGCTCGACGTCGACTATTGTGTTTGTACTATTCCGGCAACCGTATTAAGCGGCATTGCGAACGATTTTTCCGCCGCACACCGATCCGAAATTAGCGGATTCAATTACACGAGTGCCGGAAAAATTGCTTTCCAGTCGCGGCGTTTCTGGGAGCAGGACCACAATATTTACGGCGGCATTTCCTGGACGACGCAAAACATCACGCAGATCTGGTATCCCAACAGTGCTTTCGGCAGAAGCAACGGCATCCTGCTAGGGGCATACATATTTGGCGGGGCGGCAGGCAACGAATTTGCAAACCAGACGCCACAACAGCGAATCAACGCAGCGATCTCTCAGGGCAGCAACCTGCATCCCGAGATAACCGGCGAAGCCGCACGTGGAATCAGCGTCTCCTGGCCAAAAATTCCTTTTCAACAGGGCGCCTGGGGTGTTTCAACACCGGTTACTTTGTTAACGGCCGATGAGAATATTTTCTTTGCGGGTGAACATCTTAGTATTCTGCAGGGGTGGCAGGAGGGTGCGATTCTCTCGGCTTATC
>QIHS01000441.1 GCA_003229095.1 Woeseia sp.
GCCTTCTTCGGCGACTGGCACGTGCTTTGGCTGCTCGTTCTGATACTCATGTATGGCCTGCTTGTTTTCCCGAATCTGCTCGATATTCGGCGCGAGAAACTCACCCGCCCGGCACTCGACATTTACCGTACGATGCTGCCGTCGATGTCGGACACGGAAAAAGAAGCGCTCGAAGCCGGTAGCGTGTGGTGGGACGGACAGCTCTTCTCGGGCATGCCTGACTGGGATCGACTGATGTCGTTTCCGGTGCCTAAATTGTCCGACGAAGAGCAGGCATTTCTTGACGGCCCCTGCGAAACGCTTTGCTCAATGCTGGACGACTGGGACATTTCTCACGTGCGCGCCGACCTGCCGCCTGAGGTCTGGGACTTCATCAAGAAAGAACGCTTCTTCGCCATGATTATTCCGAAGCGTTACGGAGGTCTCGAGTTTTCTGCATACGCTAATGCGATGGTGATCACCAAACTCGCCAGCCGAAATGCCACCGCGTCGTCCACTGTGGGCGTTCCCAATTCACTCGGGCCCGCTGAACTGCTGTTGCACTACGGCACTGAGGAACAAAAAGATCGCTGGCTGCCAGGTTTGGCCAGTGGCAAGGAAATTCCGTGCTTCGCCCTGACCTCGCCGCAGGCAGGATCTGATGCTGCCGCCCTGATCGATAGCGGCGTGATCTGTAAGGACACATCGGCATTCGCCTTAACTGGGACAAACGCTATATAACACTTGCGCCGGTCGCCACTGTGCTGGGGCTGGCCTTCAAACTGTATGACCCCGATCATCTGATCGGTGACCAGGATGAATACGGCATCACCGCGGCCTTGATACCGACTGACCTGCCCGGCGTAAATGTCGGACGACGCCATCACCCTTTGAATATTGCGTTCCAGAACGGGCCCACGTCAGGCGAAGATGTTTTTGTACCGCTGGATGCCATCATCGGCGGACAAGAGATGGCGGGTAAAGGCTGGAAGATGCTGGTCGAATTGTTGTCTGGACGCGCAATTACCTTGCCATCAACAGCGTCCGGTGGTGGCCAGGCAGCGGCGTACGCCACCGGTGCTTACGCGCAGATCAGAAGGCAGTTCAATTTGCCGATCGCAAAATTTGAAGGGGTCGGCGAAGCGCTGGCGCGTATCGCCGGTTATACCTACATCATGAACTCGGCCGTTTCGGTCACTTCCGGGGCAATTGACCAGGGTGAGAAGCCGGCAGTGCCCTCGGCTATTCTCAAATATCACTGTACCGAGTTCGGCCGCAAAGTCGCCAACGACACAATGGATGTGCATGGCGGCAAAGCGATCATGATGGGACCGAAGAACTACGTCGGTCGCAACTACATGGCGACGCCTATCGCGATCACGGTCGAAGGAGCGAACATTCTTACCCGCAGTCTGATTATTTTCGGTCAGGGTGCAATGCGTTGCCATCCCTATGTATTGAAGGAGTTGCAGGCGGCAAAAGATGCAGACACTGAACGCGGCCTGCATGATTTCGATGACGCGCTGTTCTCGCATATCGGCTATGCCGTGCGAGCATTCTTTCTCGCAATTACGCATGCCAAGTTCAGCAATGTCCCGCTGAACACGCCCACCCGGCGTTACTACCAGAATATCAATCGCTACAGTGCGGCTTTTGCACTGGCCACCGATTTCGCGATGCTGACCCTTGGCGGAAAGCTCAAGATCAGGGAGCTGTTGTCGGCGAGACTCGGCGACGTGCTGAGCTGCATGTACCTGGCCTCAACCGTACTCAAGCATTTCGAGAACCAGGGCCGCCGCGCCACCGACATACCACTGGTTGAATGGTCCGTCAGAACATTGATGTACCACGCACAGGAACAGCTGCACAGCTTCCTCAGAAATTTTCCGAATCGCCCGGTTGCATTCCTGCTGCGCTGTATTATTTTTCCGCGCGGCCGCACATATTCCGCTCCGTCTGATGAGCTTGGCGGCAGAATCGTAACGCTGATTACAGAAACCGGAGAAGCGCGCGACCGGCTGAGTGAGCAGGCATCCAAAACACTGGAGCCCGGCAATCCGCTCGGCCTGTTGCAGGAAGCACTGGAACTTTCCGAGAAATTCTTGCCGCTTGAGAAAAAACTGCGCCAGGCACGCAAAGAAGGGCTTATACGATCTGAATACCTGGGGCACCAGATTGATGAGGCGAAACTCGCCGGCGTAATCAGTGCCAAGGAAGCTGCAGATCTGCGTGACTATCACGAAAAGGTGATGGCACTGTTATCTGTCGACGACTTCTCGCCGGACGAACTGGGCCAGGAAGGTAAGGGCGGTGACAGTCCGTCAGTGCCCGCCACTCAACGCACGGTGGTCGCTGATGTTGCCACGCCGCCTGCTGGTGCAAAGAAGACGCGCAAAAAGAAGAAAAAATGAGTTAAACCATGGCAGAGAGTTTCGGGCCAGTATACGAAGTTACCCATACGGTGGACCGCGAAATCATCGCGGACTTCGACGAATGGCTCGGCCAGCACATCGAGGAGATGCTTGGGATTCAGGGCATCTTCCGGGCCGAACTCTTTGTTGCCGATGATCATGAAGACGGGCGACCCAGACGCGTCTCGTCCTATCATTTCGACAGCGACACCGATCTCGAAGACTACCTGGCCGGCGCGGCGGAAGTCATGCGCGAGTCGGCAATTAATCTTTTCGAGGGACGTTTCGAAGTCTCTCGCCGAATGTTGCACGAGAAGGAAGTCGTGGGCGGCGAGTTGCAACCGGTCGAATCCTGCCTGAATTGCGACACCCTGCTGACGGGCCAGTATTGCGGCAACTGCGGCCAACGAGCACAAAGTCGGCTGATCAGCCTCTGGCAACTCTTGCGCGATTCATTTGGCGACCTGCTGGAGGTTGACTCGCGACTCTGGCGCACACTGATTCCGCTGACAATACGTCCGGGCCGTTTGACCCGGGACTATCTTGAAGGCCGACGCGCGCGATTCATGCCACCGTTTCGTACCTACCTCGTTTTGAGCATCGTCTTTTTCCTGGTGGCTTTTTTCGACCCCAAAGAACAATTCAGCGTTGCAGAAACGGAAACGCCTGCGGCCGCCGCGGACGACACAGATAACGCACAAGACATTGCCGACGAAGTCATACAAGAACTCATTGACGAAGGCGTCATTCCCCAGACTGAAGTCGACTCCCGTTTTTCCGCGCAGACGACGACCGACGAAAATTCAGACGGTGATTCAGAAGATGATTCGGAGGGCGATCTCGTAAGGAATAGTTTCGAAGATGGAGACTCATTCAATATCCGTTTCAGCGACGGTGAGGTAACCACCGAAGACAATTGTGACAATATCGGCCCGGAAAACTGGCCCGCCTGGCTGCCCTCATCGATAACGCGGGAACGAATGAAAGTCGTCTGCGAACGTACCGCGGCGGACGACGGTGAAGCATTTTCTAACAAACTTCTCGATAGCATACCCGCAGCATTGATCGCGCTGCTGCCACTCATGGCGTTGATTTTGAAGATGCTTTACCCGCTCTCGAAACGTTTCTACGTCGAGCACGTCCTGTTCATCGTTCACTTCCATGCCTTCGTTTTCCTGAATCTGACTCTGCAAATCCTGTTTTCACGCATGGCGTCAGGATTGAATTTCCCGGGCACAGTAACAGCGCTTGTTTCTGTTGCAGTGTCACTCTACATACCGGTGTATCTCTTCAAGGCGATGCGACAGGTATACGGTCAGGGCTGGGTGGTGACTCTTGTCAAATACACAGGACTACTCGTTGCCTACTTTGGTGGCTTCATCGCTATATTAGTGACTACAGCCCTGATCGCTGCGTTTTCGTTCTAGCCCGGAAATCTCACCTGCTGGCTTAATTTCCTTGAGCGAGGGCCCGAACCCCTCTAGAATTTGGGGGCTGAGCCACTCGCGGCTCTCCAACAGGAATTTTGAACCTGGCAACCATGGCAAAGAAAAGCATCGGAATCAGCGGACTCGCCGC
>QIHS01000289.1 GCA_003229095.1 Woeseia sp.
CCGCGGACATTGAAGAGCAATTCCACATCTCCGGCGGTCACTGGCATCACGGCGAACTGACACTTGATCAGTTCCTGTTCACGCGGCCGGTAGGCGGCGCAGCACAGTACGCGATGCCCCTCGATGGACTGTATCTTTGCGGCGCGGGCACACACCCGGGTGGCGGCGTTAGTGGCGCCGCGGGACGCAACGCCGCGCGGGCGATACTCAAGAGCGAGAAATCAGCATGACGATTCAGGAAGTTGACCTGGGCCGATTCAGGTCGCCCTTCTATCCGCGACAGGCGAAGCTTGACCGACTCAATGAATGGCACGAGTGGAAAGGCTATTCGAGTGCGGATGGTTTCTTCGACAAGACGCTTGAGTACTTTTCGATTCGCAACAGCACCGGCGTGTTCGATCTCACGCCTATGACGAAGTACCGGATTACAGGCCCGGACAGTTTGGATTACATTAACCGACTTGTTACGCGTGACATGAAGAAGATCAAACCGGGCCGCGTGGCTTATGTTGTCTGGTGTGACGACGAGGGCCAGGTCCTCGACGACGGCACTATTTTCCATTTGCGTGAAGGCGAATATCGACTGTGTTCGCAGGAACGCCATATGGCGTGGCTGAAAATGTCGGCGATTGGCATGGACGTCACCATCGTTGATGAGACGGAAGACATTTGTTCGCTCGCCGTGCAGGGACCAACGTCCTACAGCATATTGAATGCAATGGGTCTGGATGGAATCGACAAGCTGCGACCGTTCGGGCTGGCCACTTTCGATTTCGAGGGCACCGAGTTGATGATCTCGAGAACCGGTTTCACGGGAGACCTTGGCTACGAGCTGTGGATATCACCGGAGAAGGGCATCGCACTCTGGGATGCGCTTTTTGCTGCCGGAAAAGACTATGGCATTATGGCGATTGGCACCGATGCACTTGAGCATTCAAGAATCGAGGCGGGTTTTATCGCGGCCCATATCGATTTCCTGCCGGCAAACGTTACTGTCCGGTCGGGCAGGTCAAGATCGCCGTTCGAGTTAGGTCTCGACTGGCTGGTCGATTTCAAAAAGCCCAATTTCAATGGCCGCCGCGCACTGGCGGAGGAGAAACGTCGCGGGTCGACCTGGCGCCTGGTCAAGCTCGACATCGAAGGCAACAAACCAGCGCATCACTCCTATATCTACGCGAATGCCAAGGGAAAAAAGAACGTCGGTTTTATAACATCGGCAGGATGGTCGCCCATCTGCAAACAGAACATAGCACTGGGCACTGTGCGTGTGCCGCACGGCAATGTCGGTGACAAACTTTACGTTGAAATTTACTACCAGCGCGAGATGCACTGGTCACGAGTGATGGCGGAAGCCACGGTGGTCGACAAACCATTCTGGGACCCGCCGCGCAAGCGAGCGACGCCACCGGGGCCGTTCTAAAAACAGGGTCAGAGCCCGTTATTGGGCTCTGACCCTGTATTTTTGTGCTGCCGTGGATCATTGGCCAGAACAATGCTCGTGAAATGTTGTTGGTTGGCAGAGATGAATTTGACGCAGCTTACGCAAAGTCCGTCGGACGGGTTAATGATGTTGTGGCAGAAAAAGACCTGCTGGAAAGCGCATTTG
>QIHS01000345.1 GCA_003229095.1 Woeseia sp.
CGTGACCGAAATTGGCACTTCCTGCATATTCTCTTCGCGACGCTGTGCCGTCACGATTATTTCTTCAAGCTCCAGACCCTGTGCAAGTACGGTGCCGCCGGTAAAAGGCAGGGCACCCATCGCAATCGTCGCGATTGTTGCTGCAAGGCACTGACGTGACAATTGGTTTGTTGTTGGATTCGAACCACGCATTACATATCTCCTTGAATCTGAGGCCGGAGTATACCGCTGTTCTGTCTCGTTTTGACCCCTTCTTAGGAGAAGAATTCGCAACGGTCCGGGAGCTTGCTTTGTGGTAAATCTCCCACAAAATCGCAATTTCAGGTGTTTTCCAGTGACTCGTAGGCGTCTTTTGTGAAGCGTGGCAAACAAATGCACTCAAAAATAAGGTCGCGTGTGCCGGTATTTTCGATTCGCTGCGAAATTCCGGCAGGAATCAGGACAAAATCTCCGCTCTTGACAGCAACCCAGGGTTTGCCGTCGATTTCCATTCGCCCATCACCACTGCGCATGACATAACATTCGTCAACAGACAGTTTGTGCAACTCGTCACGCCGGGTTCCACCCGGGTTTGCGCCAGCGAAAATTCCGGAGCCTCGTCATCATTGACCAGCTCGCGAATATGGCATCGTTCCCGCGTCTGGAATTCTCTCGTATCGGCGCTTTTGATTATCGCATTTTCCATTTTCGTTTCCGTTTGCACACGACAGAGGCGACAATATCAACGACACCCTGGACGAAGGCAAGCAGGAATGAACCAGATCAGCAACGAATCACCGGCCGTCTCAGATCTTTTGCATCTCAGCGGGTTGGGCGCACTCGTGACCGGCGCGAGTGGCAACCTCGGCCAGGGCATCGCATTGCGACTTGCCGAGGCGGGGGCCAGCTTGCTGGTGCACTATTTCAAAGACGCTAATGGCGCGCAGAACACGGTGGAGAAAATTGTCGCTGCCGGCGGCACTGCCCGATCCGTGCAGGCCGACCTCTCGTCAGAAGATGAGGCGATGCGCCTTTTTTCCGGGCTCGACGGGGAAATTCATTGTGTGGTCAACAATGCAGCGGCACAACCGGTCAAAGACATTCGAGACATCGGCGGCGAAGACTGGCGTCAGGTACTGGCCGCCAATCTTGATGGCGCGTTCTATGTTACTCAGGCGGCCGCACGCCACATGCGGAAGCATGAAATTGCAGGTGCGGTTGTCAACATTGCATCGATTGAGGGCAGCGATCCGGCGATCGGTCACAGCCACTATGCGACCAGCAAAGCGGGCCTCTTGATGCTGACCCGGGCCTGTGCGCTGGAATATGGCAGTGACGGCATTCGTTTTAACAGCGTGTCGCCAGGCTTGATCGACCGAGACGGATTGTCTGAGTCCTGGCCCGAGGGTGTTGAACGCTGGCTTGAGAATGTGCCACTCGGTCGTTTGGGAGGCGTTACAGATGTGGCCAATGCTGTGCTGTTTCTGCTGAGCCCGGCATCTCGATGGGTCAGTGGTGCGAACCTCGTTGTCGACGGTGGTATGTCGTCCGTTTCAAGGTGGTAGAATCTGTTTCCTATGGCTACCAAACACATGAATGCAGCGCCTGGCGACTTTGCCGAAACGGTTTTAATGCCTGGCGATCCGCTGCGCGCACAATATATCGCGGACACTTACTTCGAAAACGCACGTCGGGTAACCGATGTTCGAAACATGTGGGGATATACCGGCGAATATAAAGGTATGCCCGTGTCCGTTATGGCGCATGGCATGGGCATTCCGTCCGTATCGATCTATGTCACCGAACTCATTACAGAATACAACGTACAGCGTGTCATTCGGGTAGGCAGCTGCGGCACGACGCACCCCAAAGTCAAACTACGCGACGTGCTCATTGCGATGGGCGCATCGACAGACTCCGGCGTAAATAGAATGCGCTTCGGTGGTTATGACCTGGCAGCGTTGGCCACGTTTTCGCTGGTGCAGAACGCGGTCAAGGTGGCGCAGGAGATGCAGGTCAGTTATCACGTAGGCAATCTCTTCTCAGCAGATCTTTTTTATACGCCAGACCC
>QIHS01000503.1 GCA_003229095.1 Woeseia sp.
TCCGCCAGAGCTACAGCGGCGTCTCGTTCCAGATACCCACCGATTCCGTCAGAAATAATTTCAACCAGTCCAATCTCGGCATCACCAACTGTGACGATGCGTCCGTCGTTCTGTCCCATATAATTGCCTGGTGTCACTCGGTGAACCAGGCCATCCGAGGTCTGTACCAGACCAAAATTCGTTCCCCCAAGCTGCATCGTGCCGACCATGCGCAAGGAATCCAGCGGAAAGCTTTCGAGAAACTCCCGGCTGCGCGTTGCGTCCGGTCGCATGCCGTTGTCCGCCTGCCCGCCACCGGCAGCCTGGATTGAATCAGGGGCGAACGGTGAACGAATGCCGTCTTTATCTGCCCGGTAGGTGAACACCTCATATGGCGTAATTTCGGGCAGGGGATCTATGCGGCCACCCGGCTTTGCCTTGATGCGGTCAATATATTGTTCCAGATCGTCCATATCACCGCCGCACGCGCCAAGCGCCATGCTCGCAGCCAGAATCAGTATTAATTTCCGCGAAAAGAAAGTGCTCATCAGTCCACGCCCTCTTCAATGTAGCGATAGGTTTTCGCGGTGACCTCTAAAGTGAGCGCATCAAATTCGTCTGCGCTGTCCTGGGTAATATTCAGGTCGTGCAAGGTCACGATTCGCGGCAGTGCTGCAACGCCGCTCACAAAATTTGCAATCTCATGGTACCCGCCGGACAGGATGATCGTGATCGGCTTCTCAGCGTAGAAATCTCTGGGCGCTTCCGGTTGCGGCTGGAAAAGTCTTTCTCTCAATCCGGCCGCCAGACCCGCTTGAGAAATGTCCACGATCAGGCTGGGAATTTCAGTTTCGCCTGGTAGTTGCCGCAGCATCGTACCGAACGACTGTTCCATCTCCGCAAGCTGGTCTTTATAGGCGTCGTAATTGGCCGCCTTGCGCTGCTTGTTTTCGAAAACGGCACTTAAGGTCACTTCTTCCTGTTTGACCCTATCCAATGCCGGCGCTTTGTCCTTGATGACTGTGTACCAGATACCTACGCTAGCGACGGTGACAAATACGATTGCAATCACCCCAGCTCGAAAGGCGAAAGGCCAGCGTCCGACGTCATTGGCGTCCAGGCTCTTGAGTTCCTCGACAAGATTCATCGCTGATCCTCCGTGTCCCTGCTGACTTGTCTCAGCGTGACGACAAATTCGGACTGCCGTGCAGGCCCGCTCTCAGTTGTTTCTATGTTGGTCAGATCCGGATTGGTCAACCATTCAGATTCGTCAGCGCTGCGCATCAAAGCAGATACGCGAGTACTCGACAACTCAACATTGGCGCCGGTCTGCCGCATGCCACTTAAGTGAACGCCCTCAGGCAATGTGCGAGATATTTCGTCGAATAAATGCACGACTTCGGGGCGGCTGCGCTGCAGCTTCTCGATAATTTCCATGCGCGCCAGAAGCCTTTCTTTCTGTCGTTCGAGACCATCAATTTCCAAAATGCTTTTCTCGAGCTCGGCAATCTCGGCTTCGAGCCGGGCGTTTCTGTCTTGTTGATTGTCGATCATCGTTACATAGGCAAACAAGGTCAACCCGATCACACCGATCGCGGCTATGACAGATGCGCCAAGTGCAATCATAAAGTCCTGCTGGCGTTTTTTACGTTCTTCTTCGCGCCAGGGGAGGAGGTTAATGCGTGGCATGTTAGTCGAAGCTCCTCAATGCAAGTCCACAAGCAGTCAGCAGTGCAGTGGCGTCTTTATGAACGCCCTGCGATTTGGCTTTGGACGAAATTTTCATCTGACCGAGCGGATCGCCGACTTCAGTCGGAATGCCCACTCGGCTGGAAATAACATCGGCAATGCCGGGTATGTTGGCGCAACCACCGCATACCAGGATCATGTCCGGTTGTTCGCGGCCACCACCGGATGCGAGATAAAACTGTAGTGAACGGCTGACCTGTTGGGTCATGTCATCGACAAAAGGCTCAAGGACTTCCGGCTGGTAGTTACTCGGCAAACCGCCCTGTTTTTTGGCCCGACCGGCGTCTTCCATCGACAGGCCGTAAGTGCGCATGATTTCTTCCGTCAGTTGTTGTCCGCCGAATGCGAAATCACGTGTATAGCTGACTTTGAGGTCCTGCAATACACTAAATGTCGTGCTGCTCGCACCGATATCAACGATTGCGACCGATTGATCAGCACCGCTATCGGGAATCTGGTGGCTCAAGAGCTGGCAGGCATTTTCGAGTGCGAACGCTTCTACATCGACGATCTGCGTGGTAAGCCCCGCCGCCTGAACTGCCGCTTCACGCTGTTCGACGTTCTCTGTTCGTGTTGCGACCAGCAACACGTCCATCAATTCCGGGTCGTTTTCATTCGGTCCGACGACTTCATAGTCAAAACTGACTTCTTCCATCGGGAATGGGATGTACTGGTCCGCCTGAATCTCGACCTGACCTTCCAGGTCTCTATCGGACAAGCTGGCCTGCATCTGAATGATTTTGGTAATCGCCGCATCGCCACTGATGGCAATGGCAACGTCGGTGGCTCTGGCGCCTGCACGCTTCACCGCTCGGCGAATTGCCTCACCCACTGCTTTTGCATCCACGATCGCCTTTTCGTTTACCGAACTCGGCGGAGTCGGCTCTGCCGAATAAGACTCAACTCGATAGCGTTTTCCGCTCTTCGATAGCTCAATCAGCTTGACCGATGAGGTGGTAATGTCGAGGCCTAACAGAGGCTGTGATTTTTTTCCAAAAAGCACGTATTTTTCCTTCTAAGTCGGTAAGTTGCGAGGCAAAATTAGTCTTG
>QIHS01000561.1 GCA_003229095.1 Woeseia sp.
GAGGAGACAGCGGGTCTTTTGTAATAGACAGGGACACGATGCAGGTGTATGCATTGCTTTACGGGGGAGGGCCAGACGCGAACGGCATCGATCGTACTTTGGCACATTTTATTCCCGACGCATTCAAGGCGATGAAGGTTCGGTTGGTTCAGTGAGTGCCGGTTCATGAGCGCGTCTTCCGGTCCGACGAGGCGTTCGTTGCAGCGCGCCAGCCGCTCTTTGCTGGAAAAATACGGTCAACGCAGCTGGTTTCGCGGAGTCGGTATCGTGCCGACAGACGCGGGTCTTGGATTACGCATGAACATCGATTCGGGAGCGACGATTGAGGATGATGAGCTGCCGCACTCGCATCATGATATTGTTATCGAAATCGTGCGAACAAAAGGATACGAACGGCGTGAGGACTGAGGTAGACCAAAGGCCTGGGAATGGTCGTACAGCATGGAATTGCGCCGCTTATGCTTGTCTCAACAAATCAGGGCGCCAAATGATTAATTCACGCCTTTGCATTTCTCTATTCCTGTGTGTTCAGTTTTCCTGCGGTTTTCCGATCCCATCTTTGGCACAGGATACGCCCTCAGAAGATTCTGAGGCGATGCAGGACCGTTCGCCCGGCGAACTAATGACTATCGAACGCATAGACATGATTGTTGGCGTCATCGATCCCGCATCAATACGCGAAGGTAACTTGCTTACCTTTCGATTTGTAGCAGAAGACGATATTGAAGTCGCCGGCCAGATCGTTAGTGACGTGAATGCTGACAGAATGCGCATCGTGATCGGCATAACCGATCAGGACACTTTGACGCCCGAGTTGATGACGCGAATTCTTCAGGCAAATTTCGATTCGGCACTGGACGCCCGATACGCCCTCGCGCAGGGATTCCTATGGTCGACTTTCATCCATCCTCTGAGTTCGCTAAGCGACGAAGATTTTGTATCGGGACTAAGCCAGACCATCACCTTGTTTCTGACCTTCGGTACCACGTTTACCTCTGGCGCACTGGTCTATGGCGGCGGCGACAGTAGTGGTATCGAGGAAGATATCCTGGAAGCACTCCGCCAAAAGAAAGATTCGCTTCGCACCTGACGGTCCAGGTCTCCGTGGCAGTCGTCACCAACTTCGGTCATGTCTTCGACATATAGCCCGTCGACGCGTCGCTAATCGGTCAGGCTTCAGGTTTCCGCAGTTTCAACAGGAAGCGATTGGTGTGGCCGCGCAGGCCTTCCGCAAAAACCATTTGCGACATATCGTCAGTATCCGAGTACAAAATATCGCTGTCACCTTCAATGACAAATCCAGCTGCCTCCGCAACACGAATGGCATCTGCTTTTTGCATCCGATGCAACGCGACGTTGTCGTTCTCCATGGTTCCGTCATGATCGATTACACCAAAAACACCGCCTGGTTTGAGCGTCGAATAGACCATTTGCATCATGCCGACCGCGGCTTCTTCACCGTATCTGTTGTAAATATCGTGCAGGTTGAGCGCGGTGATGGCGACATCAAACGGCCCGTCCGCTGCTGAGAGGTCCGTCATTTCTTTGTCGAGACGTGAGACATTGGACAGCCGATCATCTGCCAGCCTGTCGCTGAACATTCCGTCACGTACTTGCATCAACATCGCCGGATTCTGTGCTGTTACGTTGCCATCGGCGCCAACTGCCAGTGACAGTATCTCAGTGTAGTAGCC
>QIHS01000376.1 GCA_003229095.1 Woeseia sp.
ACCGGACGGCCCAGCGACGCGGGTTCCAGCAGGTTGTGCCCTCCCACCGGAATGAGTGTGCCGCCGACAAATGCTACGTGTCCGGCGGCATAAAAGAGCGGCACTTCGCCCATAGTGTCGACCAGGTAAACTTCTGTGTCGGGTGAGCATTGCACACCTTGCGTTCGCGCAATGTACGAATATCCCTCTTTGAGCAAGTGGTTTTGTACCGAGGCGAAGCGCTCCGGATGCCGTGGAATGAGTACCAGGACAGCGCTCGGATGGTGCTTCTGAACCTGCCTGTGTGCCTGAAGCACGATTTCCTCTTCACCGTCGTGCGTGCTGGCAGCGACCCATACCGGGCGATTCGCGAAATTATCCCGTCGTAAAGCGGCGCCACGATCCATCACGTTGTCCGGGAGCTGGATGTCGAACTTGATGTTGCCCGTCACCCAGGTTCGTTCCGGGGCTGCACCTAACGATCGAAACCGGTCCGCGTCGAGCTTCGATTGCGCCGCGATGACAATGCCGTGCGATAAGGTCTCGCGAAACAGGGGCAGAAAGCGGCGATAGATCTTGACCGATTTTGGCGATATTCTCGCGCTGACGAGGACCAGTGGAACCTCACGCCGCCCGCACTCGTGATAAAGATTTGGCCAGATTTCCGTTTCCAATATCAAAGCAATATCGGGTTCGATTGCATTGAAGAAACGAGTCACGGCTCTGGGCGTTTCGAACGGGATGTAACAATGCTCGACACTGTCGCCGAATTGCAGTCGCACGCGAGCAGCACCTGTCGGCGTGACGGTTGTAATCAGTATTTTTCTTTGCGGGAATCGCTCAGCCAGCGCCTGGACAAGAGGAATCGATGCCTGAACCTCACCCACGGACACTGCGTGAACCCAGAGGCAACCGTCTGAAAACCTCGGATATCCCCAACCGAAGCGCTGGCCGAATCGATTCCAGTAGGCGCGATTGCTGAAGCCCCGAAAAAACCAGTAGCAGGCATAAACCGGCGACAACAGATAGGTCAGAATGATGTAAGCAAATCGCATATCGATATCATCTGCTGGCGAAGGAAAATCACGTCCGGATTAGCGGCTTTGCTTGTCGACGAACCTGCGGGAGGACCGGTCTTCGCGGTAGGCGAGAACACCGACTTCGCCAGCGTTCTTAAGTGCGTCTACGGAACCCGTGACCGCTTCAAGCTCTCTCTGATTAGGCATAAACAGCAGATAAATTAGAAATTGAGAGCGTCACGGTCAGGAATTGTGGGTGTACGCATAAGTTGACATTGGTCGCTCAATAAATTCAAGGGCTTGCAAAACTACTGTCCATCATAAGATGACATCAATGGACTCCATAAGTTGACATTTTCACAGGTCATGGACGCATAAGCTGACATTTTCACAACTTCAAGCCAAGCGACCCAACGAGGCCTATATTTTACTGTATTTTAAAGGAAAAGTATTTCGCACCAAGTATCGCCAAACGGCACTAGGTGTTGCTTGCGAGCAATGGATCGTACGAATAATTCTTTGAGCCTGCACCAACTACCAAGATTGGCCACGACCCTTTCATCGGATCTCCGCCGCGGCGTAGCTCGCCAAAGTCTCCACCGATTGTTACAGTGCCAGCTGCGGGCAATATGAATGATCGATCTATCAGCGTCAGCTCAAGTGATTCGTTTGAGTTGTTATACAGATAGATCTCAGAATCTAAAGGGCAGCCGGTGAGCCCAAAAGGAATCAACAACAAGAAAATTATTTTTTGGATACGCACCATCAGTAACCAAAAGCCGATGGCGCAGCGGCGTGAGGGCACGTCTCGATGAAATCAGGTAAAGAATGCCAGCCCCGATTGGAAAAGTCCCACTGCGATATCATGGCTGCAGTATCATGCAAAACATACGCACCACCCACGAGGAAAGCCTCTTCGCCACAGTGCCATGGTCAATGCACCACACACTAACGCATATCCACCAACTTACCTTTCGAAAACCAGGCAAACAGCGTTGGCAAAACGAACAGCGTTAAAAACGTTGCCGTTAGTAGCCCACCGACAATCACTGTTGCTAAAGGCTTTTGAATTTCAGCCCCCACGCCAGTAGAAAGTAACATGGGAATCAAACCCAACGCTGAGGTGATGGCAGTCATTAATACCGGGCGTAGGCGTGAGGTCGCGCCATCAAATACAGCCTCTGCTACCGGTAGGCCATCAGCGATGCGCTGGTTGATGCTTTCTACCATCACCACGCCATTGAGGACCGCAACACCAAACAAGGTGATAAAGCCGATGGAACTAGGGACTGACAGGTACTGGCCAGACAGATAAAGTGCAAATACACCGCCTATAACTGCCAGCGGTACATTGACCAGTATCAGCATGGCTTGCCCCATGGAGTTGAATGCAAAATAGAGCAGCAGTGCAATCAGGGCGATGGAGATAGGGACCACCGTGCTGAGTCTTTGTTGCGCCCGTTGCTGGTTTTCAAACTGGCCGCCAATGTCCACCGAATACCCCGGGGGCAACTCAACTTGCTGACTAATCTCCTGTTGAATCTCAGCCACCACACTGCCCATATCGCGCCCTTGCACATTGGCCTGAATCACCA
>QIHS01000545.1 GCA_003229095.1 Woeseia sp.
CGCGAGCGATTCGAACGGCATCCATTCCGTCGTGCGTTGTTCGCGACTTGTGGTTGCTGATACATCGGCGGTCCGAATAGCCGAAAAGCCGGCCTTCTGCAGCCAATCTTGCAGGGTTGAAACCGTCGGCAGGTGCCAGACGTTGCGCATTCGCGCATAGCGATCCGCAGGTTCTAATACGGATTTTTCTTCTCCTGGCAGAATCAGCGTTTCCAGGACCAGTTCACCACCAGGGCGCAATGTATCGTGAAGCTGCTTCAGATGTTCGTGCGGGTTTCGCTGGTGGTACAGGACACCCATAGAAAAGGTCGTGTCAAAACGGCCCGATTTTGGCGGCAGGTCTTGCAGGCGCAGTGGCAGCACAACCACCGATCGAATGCCGGCCATTTTCCGGATTGCGAGAAACTGGCAGACGTGCAACAGGCCCGGGTCGATACCGATGACCTGCGTTGCACCGGCCGCCGACATTCGAAAGGCGTAGAAGCCATTGCCGCATCCCACGTCGAGAACAGCCCGCCCCGCTATTGGCGAGATGTGATCCTTGATTCGCTTCCACTTCAGGTCAGAGCGCCATTCTGCATCGATGTTAATGTTGTGAATTCTGAATGGGCCCTTGCGCCACGGTATGAGTTCTTGCAGCAGCGCTTCAATTCGGTCAGCGTTTTTGCCTGAGATCAAATGATTGCCTGAAACAACCACTTTGTCCGGGTGCGGTAGCAATGAATTGCTGGTCGCCCCCGGCAATTGACGCACGATGTCTCGCCACTCGGCAAGATGGCCGTGGGCGCTGTCGGCAAAGCGTTCGCGTAATAATGAATCGAGCAATTCCGGCCA
The DNA here is from genome assembly GCA_003229095.1 of Woeseia sp. GTDB lineage: Bacteria > Pseudomonadota > Gammaproteobacteria > Steroidobacterales > Woeseiaceae > SZUA-117. The sequence continues at coordinate 835 of QIHS01000545.1, forward strand.
TGCCCCGGTTCCGATCTCATCGAGCGCATTGATTATCGATTCAACGTCCGCCACGGTTAGCGAATCGCGACGATCGAGACAAAATTGAAATGCTTCAGCCACACGTTGGCATGGGCAAATCCGGCGTCGGCCAGCCGCCGCAAATGGGATTCCGTCGTCTCCGCTATCAGCACATTCTCCAGCGACGTTCGTTTGCGGCTTATCTCAAGGTCGCTGTAAGCATTCGCTCGTTTAAAATTGTGATGAAGATCGACCAGCATACGCTCAACCAACGGGTCGTCGTTCGCGACCTTCTCGGAGAGCACGAATACACCACCGTCGATCAAGCCGCTGTGAATCTTGCGAATCATGTCCGTCCGCTCGGCAGGCGGCAGAAATTGCAGTGTGTAGTTCATGACCACAATAGACGCGTTGTCGATTTCCAGGCCGCGGGCATCCGCTTCGACGACCGAGATTGGCGGCCCGGAGCCGCCTTTGCCAACCAGCTCGCGGCACTTTGCGACCATAGCGGGTGCGGTATCGACAGCAATGACGCTGCAATCCGCCACTGTGATGTTGTCACGCATCGCAATACTTGCAGCACCCAGCGAGCAGCCGAGGTCATAACAACGGGTCCCCGGCCGGACATGGCTTGCTGCCAGTGCGCCGATCGCCTGGATCGATGCGTCATAGCCAGGAATGGAGCGGCGCAGCATGTCGGGAAAAACTTCAGCCACGGCCTCATTGAATTCGAACGAACCGGTCGTCGCTTCGTGATTGCCAGCCCGGATTGGGGACCGGCATTGTAATCGTGTGGCAGCGAATCGGACAAATGTTTGAGGGTTGTCTGTGAATATTGACGCTTTCAGTTCAGTTTTTGCACGCATTTAGGCGATTTTAACTGTTTTTTACACCAATTTCGCGGAACTTAGAAGAATTTATCAATTTTTCTTGCGCTGGACCATGTTTGTGGGACAATCGCGGCTCCCTTATTCACTCACACCATTAATATGCTTGACGACAAACTCCGCCGATTGCACCAGGAACTTGGCATTCCCTGGCATTACGGGCAGAACAACCTGCCCCCGTACTACACCGAGGCGACTGAGCTGGTTGAGGTAGGGCCCAACCTCGTCGGCCGCATGCAAACGATGACTTCACTGGCGTCAGGCCGTTGGCAACGGTTGCTGGAAGCGGCCGGGCAAGACGGAATACGGCTGATGATCGTGTCGGGCTTTCGCAGTGTTGACTACCAGGCTGAGCTGATTCGCAAGAAGATCGCGGCCGGACAGGTCATTGAGCAGATCCTGCAGGTTAACGCAGCCCCCGGGTTCAGTCAGCACCATTCCGGTATGGCGGTCGATATTGCCTCGCCAGGCAGTCGGCCGCTGACCGAGGAATTTGAGACCTCCGATGCCTTTGCGTGGCTGACTGAGCATGCCGGGCAGGAGGGCTTCTCGATGACTTATCCCCGTGAAAACCAGTACGGATTCATCTATGAGCCCTGGCATTGGGCGCTCAATAACCTGGACGGTACGGAAACCACCTGAGCAGAGGGGATTT
>QIHS01000205.1 GCA_003229095.1 Woeseia sp.
ATAAAAAAGCAGGCGGCAGCACTAAGAACGGTCGCGATTCAGAATCCAAACGACTGGGCGTCAAGTTGTTCGGTGGCGAAAAAGTGATTGCCGGCAACATCATTATCCGCCAGCGTGGAACACGCGTACATGCCGGCACGAATGTTGGCGTCGGCCGAGACCACACGCTTTATGCGAAGAGCGACGGCCACGTGAAATTCGAAAAGAAGGGGCCGAAGAACCGCCAGTTCGTGAGTGTTGTTACGAACTAGAGACGGGCCATTTTCAAAGATCATAAAAACCCCGCTTAGTGCGGGGTTTTTTATGCCGCTGGCAGCCTGGCTGCGCATATGCGGCGTTTACAGATAAGATACTGCAATGAAATTTGTCGACGAAGCAACAGTTCAGGTACAGGCGGGCAACGGGGGTCATGGCTGCCTGAGTTTTCGTCGCGAGAAGTTCGTCGAACGTGGCGGGCCTGACGGCGGCGACGGCGGACATGGTGGCGACGTATACCTGCTTGCCGACGATTCGATCAATACCCTCGTCGACTTTCGGGTTGCGCGCCGATTTCGTGCCGAAAGCGGGCGCGGCGGTGCCGGTCGAAATATGACCGGCCGATCCGGAAACGATCTTGATGTGAAAGTGCCTCGCGGAACGGTTATTCACGATGTGGATACCGGAGAGCTGATCGGCGATCTCACCGACAATGGCCAGCGACTCAAAGTGGTGCTGGGCGGTCGCGGTGGCCAGGGGAATACGCGCTTCAAGAGCAGCACCAACCGGGCACCCCGAAAGATCACCCAAGGCACGCTGGGAGAACCTTGCGCTTGAGCTAAAACTGCTTGCCGATGTCGGGCTGGTTGGAATGCCGAACGCGGGTAAATCAACCCTCATTCGCGCAATGTCAGCGGCAAAACCCCGGGTTGCGGATTATCCGTTTACGACTTTGCACCCGAATCTTGGTGTTGTTTCTGTTGGACCGTTTAACAGTTTCGTGATGGCCGACGTCCCTGGCCTGATAGAAGGCGCGGCAGAGGGAGCTGGTCTGGGTATTCAGTTTCTGAAGCACCTGCAAAGGACGCGACTGCTGCTGCACCTGGTTGACATTGCACCGCTGGATGCCAATGCCGAACCGGCCGGTTCCTTCCGGGCAATTGAGGGCGAACTGGGCAAGTTTTCCGAGGACCTGAGTGAAAAAACGCGCTGGCTCGTGATCAATAAAATCGACTTGTTAGCGGAGGACGAGCAGGCCGGCGTTACGCAAGGCCTGATGAGCGCGGAAACCGGCGCTGGGACAGAAAAACTGAGTCAGGCCGTGATGCGCGAATTAGACGCGCTGAATGAAATTGACAAGGATGGTATCGACGACGCGCTCGGTTAGTTGTTACGCTGCGAGCGCTTTCACCATCTTGTTCAGGCGACTCTTGTGTCGGGCAGCCTTGTTCTTGTTGACGATGCCTTTGCCGATCATCGCATCGATCACCGGAACGGCAGCCTTGTATGCAGCCGCAGCCTCATCTTTGTCGCCTTTCTCAACCGCAGCCAGAACAGCTTTGATGTGGGTGCGCATTCTGGAGCGCTGCCCCATTTTGAGAAGTCGTGTTTTGTCAGCCTGTCTGGCCCGTTTGCGAGCCGATTTGATGTTTGCCACTGAATAATTTCCGTAAGATTTGAACCTGGTCCCGGACGGTGCTGCCGACCAGCCGACCCTGAAGAGCCGCGTATTATTCGTGGCGCTGCGGCGATTGTCAATGATTCTGACCCAGTCATTCCAGCGCTGTCGAGGGGCTTCCCTAAATCACTGATTTTGATTGTATTTCGGGCTACACTGAAGTTACCTGGTGAGTCCATTCCCTGCTGTCCATGCCTAGCGATCAATCGTCACAAAACGCCTCAACGCCGAGTAATCGGGACGCCGAAAAGGGACGTTTTGGCCTGCGTTTGCTGAAAAGCACCTCTGTCGTCAGTTTCATGACGCTGATATCGCGCATTCTCGGTCTGGTTCGCGATGTCGTTTTTGCTCGTTTTTTCGGCGCGTCGATTGTAATGGACGCCTTTATTGTCGCGAATCGCATCCCCAATATGTTGCGCCGATTTTTTGCGGAAGGTGCGTTCTCGCAGGGGTTTGTTCCGGTGATGGCACGTTATCAGGAACAGCATGAGCACGACGACGCTCGCGAATTTATCGATGCCGTCGCCGGAACGCTCGGTTTGGTGCTATTTGTCGTTACCTTGATCGGCGTCGTGGCTGCGCCCATCCTGGTCTTGCTTGTTGCGCCCGGATTCGTTGGCGAAGATGGGCGTTTCGATCTCGCAACGGCGATGTTGCGCTTCACATTCCCCTATTTATTGTTCGTTTCGCTGACCGCATTGGCGGGTGGGGTACTCAACACCTACGGAAAATTTGCGGCGCCCGCGTTTACGCCTGTCATCCTGAATGTCGTATTGATCGGCTTCGCACTCTGGCTGTCGCCGCAGCTTGCTGAGCCCGGCATGGCACTGGCCTACGGCGTGTTTGTTGCCGGACTGCTTCAGCTCCTGTTTCAGATACCTTTTCTGAGCAAGATTCACGCGGTACCCCGGCCACGCTGGAAACCGAAACACGACGGCGTTAAGCGTGTCGGCAAGCTGATGTTGCCTGCAATATTCGGTTCATCCGTGGCGCAGATCAATGTCTTGCTAGGTGGCATCATCGCGTCGTTGTTGGGTGTCGGCAAAGTGAGCCTGCTTTATTCCCCTGGCCCTTTTCGGCATAGCGCTGGCGACAGTGACATTGCCGCACTTGTCCCGCCAGGCAGCCAGCCAGTCCATGACACAGTTTGCGCAAACGGTTGACTGGTCAATGAAACTCGTCATGCTGATTGCAACCCCGGCCGCCATTGGCCTGATTATTCTGGCCGAACCATTGCTCGCCACGATCTTTTACGGCGGTGAATTTTCGCGCTCCGATGTGGAAATGGCGGCGCTGAGCCTGCAGGCATTTGCGCTTGGGCTTATTGGCTTCTCATTCGTGAAAATTCTGGCGCCAGCTTACTTCGCTCGCGAAGATACAAAGACACCGGTGAAAATCGGCCTGATTGCGCTCGCCGTCAACTTCGTTCTAAGCGTCGTATTGGTGATCGTATTGATACGTATCGGATACGAGGCGACGCATGCTGGCCTCGCGCTGTCGATCTCCGTTGCCGCATTGCTCAATGCCTGGCTTCTTTATCGCGGGCTTCGCCGCGACGGAATCGTCTGGCACACGCCGGGGTGGTCTTTGTTGCTCATACGATTCCTGTTCGCCAATTTACTAATGGCCGGCTGCCTGATCTGGCTGGACCGACCGTTAGACTG
>QIHS01000034.1 GCA_003229095.1 Woeseia sp.
CGGGTAACACCCTCCCATCGATATTGCTCGGCGAACGCACATGCCGATAGCACAACTGGCAATAGCAATACTGCCGCCAGTTGCAGTGCCGTTCGACGAATCATTCCCATCAGTTTCTCCATTTTTCCAGCACGGATGTCTCAGTGTAGACGAGCGAAGCGTATGGTGTCTCATGGTAGTATTTGCGGCCCGAATATCCAGCCAAATCGAGGCTGCCAGCATGACCGCTCATACACCGCTCAGCTTGCTGGCCTTTGTCGTGGCCCTGGCATTCCAGGTAATGCCCTCGAACGCATTCGCCGGACAATTATTTGACAGCGAAGACGTCCTTGAGTTGCGCATCGAGGCTCCATTGACGACGCTCGCAAAGGTACGGTCTGACACCGAGTACCTCAATGGCAAGCTGAGTTACAGAGACGAGACGGGTGAGGTGCGAAGTTTTGATCTCAAATTGCGAGCTCGCGGTCGTTATCGGCGACAGAAGAGGACTTGTGATTTTCCGCCGATCCGGTTGAATTTTCAAACCGGCCAGGTCACGGGTTCCATTTTCGAGAGCCAGGACAAATTAAAACTTGTCACGCACTGCAATAACAAATCCGCAAAAAGCGAACAGCTTGTCTTGCGCGAGTACCTGACCTACCGAATTCTCCAGATATTGACGGACAATAGTTTCAGCGCACGTTTGTTGCGCGTGACCTATGTGAATACGGAGTCCGACAAGGAACCACTGGTCAAGTATGGTTTCGCAATCGAGCACAAGGATTCGATCGCTGAACGAACCGGCATGTCCGTTCTCAAATCCAGCGGCCTGGCTTATCGTGACCTGGATAAAAAATACGCCAACCTCGTCAATCTTTTTCAATACCTGATCGGCAATACAGACTTTTCATTGGTCAGGGGCGCGAATGACGACGATTGTTGTCACAACTCCGTACCATTCAGGAACGGCGATGCCGTCGTTCCAATTCCGTACGATTTCGACTTCTCCGGGATGGTGAATGCCCCTTACGCAGACCCCAACCCGAAACTGGGATTGGATGATGTACGCACGCGACTTTATCGTGGCAGGTGCAACAACAATGAACACCTGCCGGAATCGATCGAATATGTGCTTTCCATGAAGCCGGACATTTTCACGTCGCTTGATAAGATTCCCGATCTGCAGAAAAAGCACCGACTGGAAATGCTCCGCTACCTGAATATGTTTTTCCGAGATATATCTGATGAAAAAAGAGTGCGCCGAAAACTGATCAAAGTATGCTCTTAGGTAAAGGCAGGTCGGGACCTTTCTGCAACCAATCAGATACAATTTGCGCCGTTTTAGGGTGCACCAAATAGCCGAGCGAGCAACGTGGATCTGATGTCCCGTAACGAACTGCCATGTTGTAGATGTGATAGTCCCTGATACAGCTGATTTGTTTTTGCTTCAGCATTTCTTTGAAATCATCGGCAAGCGTGTTGTCGTGACTGACGAAATCATCTTCGGCTGAGACGTTGTGCCATGACAAGATGTTCGATGGAAACCGTCGCAGTCCTTTTTCCTTCGCGCCATATAGTCTTTTTTGCACCATGGCATCGCCCAGCGGTGC
>QIHS01000126.1 GCA_003229095.1 Woeseia sp.
ACTACGGCGATCGCCTCGTCATCGACTTGCATCTGCAAGGCGATCTGCGCACGGTCAAACGTGCGTCGGAATCAAATACACGCGCGTCCGGCCGAGACATCGTGATCGCAGTCGATCCCGGGCACGGCGGGCGCGACCCGGGTGCAGTCGGGCGCGCTAAAACACTCGAGAAAGATGTCGCGCTGGCCATATCCAAACTGCTGGCAGCACGAATCGATGCGCAGCGGGGAATGAAGGCGGTTCTGGTTCGCAATGGCGATTACGCCGTTGATCACCGCGAGCGCATGGAAATCGCCAGACGCAGCAAGGCAGACCTCTTTGTGTCAATTCACGCGGATGCGGTAGAAGACCGCCGCGCCAATGGTGCCTCTGTCTATGTATTGTCGCTCAAAGGGGCGAGTGACGAGGCAGGCAAGCGGCTCGCCGAACGGGAAAACGCGTCCGGCCTCGTCGGCGGTGTTTCGCTGGCAGACAAAGACGAGGTGCTGGCCTCGGTACTGCTGGATCTTTCCCAGAATGCAACGCTCAGCGCCAGCCTTGAAGTGGGCAGCGAAGTGATTGCACAGTTGGCACAGATTGGCAAAGTGCATCGTCGCAAGGTTCAGCAAGCCGGTTTCCTGGTGCTGAAGTCACCGGATGTACCGTCCATCCTCGTCGAGACTGCTTACATTTCCAATCCGGATGAAGAGCGCCGGCTAAGAAGCCGCTCGCATCAGAGCAAGTTGGCGAACGCGATTCTCGCGGGCGTACAAAAGTATTTTTATGAAAATCCGCCGCCCAACACCTTGATTGCACAGAATCAGAAACGCGCGCCGGCACGACAGGTTAGCCATGTCATATCGCGCGGCGATACGCTGAGTGAAATTGCACAGCGGTACAATGTCAGCATGTCCGCGATCCGGGCGGCGAACCGGCTCTCGAGCGACCGGGTACGCATTGGTCAGACACTCAGGATTCCCATCTTCGCGGGAGGTTAGCGCCTGAAACGCCTGGCCGATCTTTAGGTGGTCGATCACTACAATTTTCCCCGTGCATCTGAAAGAATGGCGCACCAGCCATTATTCGCGAAGTCCGTATGCCCATCCGTCAGCTCCCCGGTCACCTTGTCAACCAGATTGCCGCTGGTGAGGTTGTCGAGCGTCCGGCCTCTGTGGTCAAGGAACTGGTTGAAAACAGCCTTGATGCCGGTGCGCATGCGATCTCGATTGATATCATTGCAGGCGGGCAAAAGCTGATCCGCATCCGGGACGACGGTGGCGGTATTCCAAAAGACGAAATTGCGCTCGCATTGTCACGTCATGCCACCAGCAAGATCGGCAGCCTGGAAGATCTGGAGGCCGTTGTCTCTCTGGGGTTTCGTGGCGAGGCATTGCCGAGCATTGCTTCGGTTGCACGCATGTCACTGACATCGAGCCAAGGTAGCAGTGCCTGGCAGGTCGAAGTCGAGAACGGCAAACTGAGCGAGCTGGCGCCGGCCGCACATCCCATGGGTACGACAGTGGAAGTACACGATCTGTTTTACAACACGCCGGCGCGCAAGAAATTTCTACGCACGGAAAGAACCGAATTTAATCATATTGATA
>QIHS01000387.1 GCA_003229095.1 Woeseia sp.
ATAAATACGATGATCACGGCAAGTGGATGGATGGATGGGAGTCCCGCCGCAAGCGGGTGAAGGGCTATGATTTTTGCATCATCAAGCTGGGTATTCCGGGCATAGTTCACGGCGTCGATATCGATACTCGCCATTTCACCGGCAACTATCCGCCCGCAGCGTCGATTGATGTGTGTTGCTGTGAACAGGACATGCCAGGGGACGACGCGGACTGGCAGGAGTTGTTGCCGCGCACCGACCTCGATGGCGATTCGCACAATTATAGACCGATCGCGGGCGAGACAGCGGCAACGCATTTACGACTGAATATTTTTCCGGATGGCGGTGTCGCGCGGCTACGAATCTACGGTGAAGTAAGTCCAGACAATCGTCGATTCAACAAAGGTGAGTCCCTGGACCTGATCGCGATGACCAATGGCGGCAGGGCAATCTGCTGTAGTGATGAGCACTACGGCAGCATGCACAACCTTAATCTGCCAGACAGCAGTACGCACATGGGCGATGGCTGGGAAACAGCGCGCAGAAGAGGTCCGGGCAATGATTGGGTGATATTTGAGCTTGGCAAGCCGGGCGTGATAGAGAAGATCGAAATCGATACTGCCCACTTCAAGGGAAATTATCCGGATCGCGCCGAAATTCGAGCCGCCAATGTTGCTGACCTGAAGGACATTGAAACCGCAAGCGAGCAATGGCCTGTGCTGCTGGAATCGACCAAACTGGAAATGGACAGCGCGCATGTATTCTCCACAGAGCTTCAGGATCTCGGCGTCGTCACTCACCTCAGGCTGAGTATTTTTCCAGATGGCGGTGTTGCCCGAGTGCGCGTAGCTGGAACCGTGTCATGAGCAAAAGGGTGCTTACGCCCGTGCCTTTGACAGCGGAGCGATTTGCGCCCTATGGCGATGTGATCCAAACGGTTGGCACGTCGGACAAGACGATGAACGACGCGCGGTTTGATCGATTTGACGATCTTGCAAAAGTTGATATCGAGAGTAGCGATGGAGGACATGTCTCTATCAGCATCGTTAAGAGCAAAACACCGACAACGCTGCCCCATCAATTTGATCTTGTGGAACGGCACCCAATGGGCAGCCAGGCGTTTATTCCACTGTCAGTGTTTGTTTTTGCAGTGGTTGTCGCACCAGCCGGTGAATCAGTTGACGCCAAGGACCTTCGTGCTTTTGTGAGCAATGGATCACAGGGAATAAACTATCATCGAGGCGTCTGGCACATGCCGCTCATTGCGACAATCGAGGGCTCAAGGTTTCTTGTGGTCGATCGTGCGCCGGGTGAGGGCAATGTTGAGGAAGTCATTCTCGACCAGCCGGTCATTCTGCAAGCGTTCTGAAGGTTGCGACGCTATCCGGTCGCTTTCTTCGTCTCGCGAGCTTCTACAAGTGCCTCAAGTCGATCAATGACGGGCTGAATCTCGGTTTTGTGTTCCCGCAAAGTCTCAATCGACAGGCCGGACAACTCATAAGGCAGGATCAGCCAGTCTGACGTTTCGTGCACGAAAAAATCCGGCGGTCGAATGGTGCGTTCGGTGGGGCGATACCAGACTGTCGCGATTCGAATATCGTGC
>QIHS01000251.1 GCA_003229095.1 Woeseia sp.
GTCCGGCCTAGCCGCCACAACCGCCAATGGTTACTTTGACATTTCTTGTTGTGCTGTACAAAACGCCATCGGCTTTGACAACCGCATGTACGGGCGAGGTCTGACCCATTTTAATGCGGACCGAGACACTGGGCAGTGATCGTGGCGAGAGATTGAATGAGGCAGCCAGTGGTGTGGGGTTCTTGTCAACCAATACGCTGATTGATTCAACGTTCTCGAGGTCTGTACTAACTGTCACCGGGACCACCGCGCCGTTCTCTGCAATGTCCGGTATTTTCAAAACAATACGATCACTGGCGGCCGGCGACTCGCCGAACATATTCGCTAACGCCGATTCACTATCACCTGCGTCAAATGCTGTGTCCGGTCTCGCGCCGAATAGTATTTTCGGCAGTGCGAAGGTAGCACTGACGGCGAGCAAACTCCGGATCAATAGTCGTCGATCAAATTTCATTTCCTGAACTCCGGTTAAAGCGTGAGAATAAAGTCGACCACGAGGTCGATTTCCTGTTCAGTCAACATTCGGTGTCGACCAAAAGGTGGCATCGTGCATCCCAGATTTGCGCCCTGAGTTTTGCACGGTCAGGGAAGCGTGCTGTCATCAACACCAATGGAGGCCCAAGGTTGCCAGCCAGTTCGCCGCCGGCAATAATATGGCACGCAAGACAATTTCCTTTGCGCCTCTCGAATGCAAGCTGCTTCCCTTGCTCAAGTTTGTCGGCAGCAGCATCATCGTCAGTTGCCCGAGCGAATTCTGCGACAGTCAATAACAACACACTTAACACAATGATGTACTTTGTCATGTATCGCCTCGAAAAGACTTATCGTCGGTGGTTCTTCATGTCATGAAAACAATTGCGGCTGGCACATCATTGGTGTGTGCAAATCACGTCCAAGTATACGGCATCGCACGATGGTTTTAGTGCTGAAGTGTCCTGCAATATGTTGCCTGTTAAGCATTGTGCATTTTATTCCATTTCCAGGTCGTCTCTTACGGCATCAAGCCCTGCGACAGCGCACTGTTCGTCAAGTTCTCCTGACGGGGCGCCACTCACGCCGATTCCGCCCAGGATGCTTCCGCCGATGTTAATGGGAATGCCGCCAGCACTCATAATAAGGCCGTCCAGTTTTGCAACTTCATAAGGTCGTGTAAAAAGGTCCTGCAATTCTGACAGCGGAGAATTGAACGCCATCGCTGTATGTGCCTTTTGCTTGCTTACCGGCAATGTTATGTCCATCGCCAACACATCACGTAACACGACCTGGGCGTGACCCCCTCTGTCAACGACGGTTACGGCGATTTGTACCCCTTCTTTTCGACATTCTACAATCGCGGCCTGCGCAATTCTCAATGCGGTTTCCAGCGTAAGTCTTTTGATGGGTATGGTCATCGGTTCATCGTCGGCGATCACAGGCGAAGCGAACGAAACGAGAAGAATGACGATGAGAGAAATTGTTTTCGATGAAAGAGCCATAAGAAGATTCCTTTTAGCGTGATCGCACCACGGTTTATTTCGTGCCAGACCTGGCGATCCAGAACCACCAGACTATCAGTGCTATGAGTGCGAGCCCTGAGATATTCATGATAAGCATGTTCATCGTCGTCATATACCTTTCGGTTTGAAAAAACGTAATCGGTTTGCATTGCTTACAACTGTGACCGAAGACAGGGCCATGGCGCCGCCGGCAATCATGGGGTTGAGCAGCAAGCCGATGAATGGATAGAGAATGCCTGCGGCAATCGGAATGCCCAGGGTATTAAATATGAAGGCGCCAAAAAGGTTCTGTTTGATATTTCGCACAGTTGCCCTCGAGATGGAGATTGCATCCACTACACCATGTAAGGACCCGCGTATCAACGTAATGTCTGCGCTTTCGATTGCAACGTCGGTTCCAGTGCCAATAGCAAACCCCACATCCGCGCGGGCAAGCGCAGGCGCATCGTTTATCCCGTCGCCTACCATGCCAACCAATTCACCCTGTTCCTGCAATGATGCAACGATTTCCGCTTTGTC
>QIHS01000065.1 GCA_003229095.1 Woeseia sp.
GGGGAAAGACATGTCGTCGTCAGGGGTGACGGAAAATCTGCGCGGACGAAATTCTCGCTGTCACGCACATTCGGCCAATTCAGCCTTATGCAGTGTCAGCCCAGAACTGGCCGGACTCACCAGATTCGCGTACATGCGCTGCATACGGGTCATCCTATCGCGGGCGATGATCGCTATGGAGACGCGGAGGTCAACAAAATGGCCAAGAAACGCGGCCTGAAACGCCTGTTCCTGCACGCGCAGTCAATATCGTTTCCGGATGACAGTGGCAATGAGCTGCATTTTGTCGCTCCGCTGCCGGATGAGCTGGACCGCTTCCTGAGCAAGATTCGTGGGGGCAAAAGACGGCAGCCTCAATAGCTGTCCGTTGACCTCGCCCATCACGGCAGCAGGTAGCCCAGCTCCTTCAACGTCCCTGCCAGCCATATCATGGGTAGCCCGATGAGTGCAGTTGGATCATCCGTATTCACCGATTCGAACAGGACGAATCCGGCCCCCTCTATCTTGAAACTCCCGGCGCAGTCATAGGGCTCGTCGTGGTGGAGGTAGGCGTCAGCCAGCCGCCGGTCAAATTGCCGGAATCGAACTGTTGTTTCGTCGATATGCTCATATCTTGTACGCGTTACCGGATCCAGAACGCAGACCGCAGTCAGGAATCGAAGCGTTTTTCCAGAGGCAGCGAGCAACTGCTCTACCGCGCGCTGATGATTGCCGGGTTTGCCAAGTACGTCGTCGTCCAGTACGGCCAGTTGATCCGACCCGATGATCAATGCATCACGACGGGTTCCGGAAACCATTTCCGCTTTCGCGCGCGCAAGCCGACGAGTGAGCTCGTCGGCATTCTCGCCTGGCTGGGCCGACTCGTCGATTCCCGGCGTGAGCGTTTCATAATCACTCAGAAAGCGGTCCAGCAGCCCTTGCCGATAACGCGACGCAGAGGCCAGTACAATCTGGGGTGCAGAGAGATTTTGCATATATAATCAGTATGTTGTGGCGGCTTCTTGTCAATTTAACCGTATTGAGGCAGCCCAGTTCAACAATTGCCAGCCAAAAGGATCATCAGAACCTTTGACAGTGATCGGGGACCTCCTTATTATGCGCCCGCGATGTCCAACCCCCTTTTTGACACTGTGTTGCCTGAAAAACTGGCAAAACGCGAGCAACACATTGATTTTAAAAGTAAAATATCTGACTTCGAACGACTTGTCGAGATTATCACCGTGGACCTGGCCGGAATCGCTGCGGCATCGCGTCCGCGGAACTGGCAGGCAGGGCAGGTTGAGATTAGACTCGAATTCGCCCGGGCTGGCAGCGGGAAAGGGATTCCGGCAGTCAATGGCGGGTTCCGGCGGTATGTCAGCGTTGCCTAGAGGCATTTGATCTGGCGCTGAACGCGCCGCTGAGGTTGCTTTTGCTGGCACCAGACGAAAATGCGGGAGAAATACCGGATCTCGCAGGATATGAAGGTTGGGAGATGGAATCGGATAGCATAAGGCCGATCGACTTCGTTGAGGAATCACTGGTGATGGCTATGCCGCTTGCGCCAGTACATGATTCCCGTGAGGAATGCGGCGCTCGGTTTGAGATCAACAAAGAAGTTGAGGCAGAGCAGGTGCGCCCATTTGCAGACCTGAAGTCGCAAATGAAGCGATCGAAGACTTAAACGTCAGGCAATGCGCCTGGCTGGAAAATTGAATGATGACAACAATAGTCATCATTGACTGGAGAAATGAAATGGCTGTTCAAAAGAGTCGCAAGACCCCTTCACGACGCGGTATGCGTCGCTCGCACGATAAGATGACCGGTCCGACCTTGTCGGTCGATCCGACCTCGGGTGAGACTCATTTGCGACATCGTGTGACCCCCGACGGGTTCTACCGTGGCGTACAAGTCATCGCGCAAGCCGAAGCCGAAGAAGTAGACGAAGAGTAGTGCTTGCCACGGCCGCCTGACGCCATCGTGGCCACAAAATCCGTTATATCACTGGATGCAATGAGCGGCGACTTGGGCGCCGAGGTTGTCGTGCGCGCGGCCAAAAATTGCCTGGACAAACACTCGCAGCTCGAACTCATCCTGGTTGGCGACCAGTCTGAAATCAATACGCATTTAACTCGCATAGTCGGCGATGAGCCGAGACTCAGCGTTCGCCACGCAAGCGAAGTAGTTGCAATGTCTGAGGCGCCAGCCGATGCGTTGCGCAAGAAAAAAGATTCGTCAATGCGAGTCGCAATCAACCTCGTCAAGGAAGGCGTTGCCGACGCTGTTGTGAGTGCTGGTAATACCGGTGCGCTGATGGCAACGGCCCGGTTCGTTTTGAAAATGCTGCCTGGTATCGATCGACCCGCGATTATCGGCGAGTTGCCCGCCATTGGTGGGACGGTGCATATGCTCGATCTTGGCGCCAATACGATCAGCGATCCGGATCAACTGTTTCAGTTCGCCCTGATGGGATCAATTAGATCAACCCCGCATTGCGTTGCTGAATATCGGTGAAGAGGACAGTAAAGGGCATGCTGCCGTTCGCGATGCCGCCGTCTTGCTGAATGAAAGCAGCCTGAACTATATCGGCTTCATCGAAGGCAACGAAATTTTTTCCGGCAAGGCAGACGTCGTTGTGACGGACGGATTTACGGGCAATGTTGCCCTGAAAACAATGGAGGGCACCTCGGGATTAATAGCCCACTACCTGCGTCGTGCCTTCACCAAAAACCTGTTCTCAAAATTTCAGGCATTGATCGCCGGGTCAGTCCTGAGAACGCTTGCGGCAGACATGGATTCGCGTAATTACAATGGCGCGTCTTTGGTCGGTCTTAATGGTATTGTTATCAAAAGTCACGGCAGTGCCGATTCGCATGCATTTCAGCATGCGATCAGCACCGCGTTGGTCGAGGTCAGAAACCAGGTACCGCGGCAGATCGGAAAGCTGTTGCAAAGGGAAACTGCATGATTTATTCACAAATTGTCGGCACCGGCCGCTATCTTCCAGAGCGCATCATGACCAATGCGGATTTGGAAAAAATTGTGGATACGACCGATGAATGGATCCGTACACGAACAGGCATTGAACAACGGCATGTTGCGGAAGACGATCAGAAAACATCTGATCTGTGTGTAGAAGCGGCAAAGGTTGCTATGGAAGAGGCTGGCGTTACAGTCGAAGACATAGACCTTATCGTTGTTGGCACCACCAGCCCCGACCTGATTTTTCCGAACATCGCGACCATCATTCAGCACAAAATGGGTATTCCGGCCTGTGCGGCATTCAGTATTGAGGCGGCCTGCACAGGTTTTGTCTACGCGTTGAGTACTGCAGATAAATTTATTCGCGCGGGCGATACCAAATGTGCATTGGTCATCGGTGCTGAAATAATTACCAAGCTCATCGACTGGGGCGATCGCTCAACCTGCGTGTTGTTCGGCGATGGCGCTGGCGCCGTAATTCTCAAGCCGTCGGAAGAGCAGGGCATTGTGTCGACGCATCTTGGCGCCGATGGGCAATACAAAGACCTTCTCTACTACCCGGTCGGTGTGTCCAACAATCTTGCTGCCGCCGGTGTTGGCGATTCCAGAATCATCATGAGTGGCAATGACGTTTTTAAGGTCGCTGTAAAAACGCTAAGTTCAGTCGCTAAAGAAGCGTTAGATGCGAATAATCTTAGTCTCGACGACGTCGACTGGATAATTCCCCACCAGGCCAATCTGCGTATTCTTCAGGCGATGGCCAAGCGCTTAAAAGTTTCCATGGACAAAGTGATTCAAACGGTGCAGATACACGGCAACACATCAGCGGCCTCTGTACCGATGGCGCTCGATGTCGGCATTCGAGATGGCCGGATTAAACGTGGGCAAACTTTGCTGTTGGTTGCGTTTGGTGGCGGGTTTACCTGGGGTTCGGTGTTGTTGCGTTATTAATTTTTTTTCATAACCGCCGACTACCAAAGTGCTGTCGGTTTCCTGGCGCGCTTGTCTCGTAACATACGTCGTTTCATTCTCTGGTGCAGTTGCTGTCTT
>QIHS01000418.1 GCA_003229095.1 Woeseia sp.
GCCAGGCATCATATCCGACACCCTTACGCAGCGCGCTTTCGAGAGACACGCCATTGGAATAGCCACCAACGATGAAGAAGATTGGCATGACCTGGAAAACCCACGTGAGCCACTGTGTCTCCGGGGCGCTCTTCAGCAGGTGTCCGTGAACCAGCGCACCGTCAACGTAGTAAACCGTCGCAATAATCCAGTGGCCAAAGATGACGAAAAATATGGACACCGAACGCAGGAAATCAACGTAACGATTTCGCTCCGCAGGCGTTTGAGCGGCCAACTTACTTGCCTGAGACCAGATTCGCATCAGCGAGCTTCTCCTGCCATCTCGATTGCCGGAGTTGCCACAATGCGGGAGTCGTCACAAAAAGGACTTTATGCAGGTTTCCCCTGCTGTTGTTCGGTGCGGTTCATTCCCTGATAAACTGATTGCTTCAGTTAAAGGAAGAATAAAATGCGTCGCCGCTTACCGCCTTTCGCCGCCTTGCGTGCATTCGAGGCCGCCGGGCTCAACAGCAATTTCAGGAAGGCTGCTGAGGACATCGGCCTGACTGCGTCGGCAATCAGTCACCAGATTCGTTCGCTCGAGGAATTCCTCGGTGTGCAGTTATTTAACCGGGAGGGTGGAAAACCAGAGCTCACCAGCGCCGGTGCAATTTATCTCGAACACATACAGTCACTTTTTGACGACCTTGAAGACGCCACGAAAATCATCAGTCAACGGAGTGAACGCCGCTCCCTGGTCGTTAACCTGTTCCACTCGCTCGCCTCTTGCTGGCTCATTCCACGCTTGCCTCTTTTCCAGAAAACGCATTCGGAAATCGATATCAAACTATTGACATCATTTGAACCGATTGAGTTTACGTCGGCCGATATTGACGTGGCCATCCGCTACGGCGATGGCAATTGGGCCGGGCTAAAAAGCGACTTGTTGTTTCGAGATAAAATCAGCCTGGTTTGCAGCCCCGATATCGCGGCCAAACTACCGCCGCTGGAGCAGGTTACAGAGCTGAACAGCTTTACGCAGATTCGCTGCAGTCTCGACCCGCTTGAATGGCAGGACTGGGCACAAAAAGCGAATATTGAGCTAGCAAATTTTGCAAACACGCTGGATCTCGACAGTCGCGCGTTGGTCATCGAAGCTGCTGCCGGTGGATCCGGGCTCGCTATCGGTCGCCTGCCCTATATCATCGATGACCTGAACTCAGGGCGACTGTGCGATCCCTATGAACTAAATCTTGACTGTGAGAGGGGATACTACCTCGTCTATCCAGAACATCACGCGGGCTATTCGAACGTTGGCCATTTTCGGCGATGGTTACTGGATGAGTGCGAGGCGATATGACAGAGCGTTGCCGAAACACGCCACTGGATTGATCCAGGTTATTGACGTAACAGCACTCCCGAAGGATCGAACAGACACGACTCCTGCACCACGGCCTTGCAATTCTCACCCAGGATCGTTATCTCAACGGTTGTTCCCGCTGCCAGAAACGCGGGCTTGAGATAGGCCAACGCCACTGACGTGGCATAAGTGTGCGAGTAACCACCGGAGGTAACAACACCAATCACCTCCAGCATCTGCATCGACCAACAGGGTGGCCATTTCCCATTTACGTGGCGCGTGCCGTTTCTCTTCAAGCGCAGCTTTGCCAACAAAATCTTTGTCCCAGTTGATAAAGCCATCGAGCCGCGCTTCAAACGGATCCGTATCAGCGGTCAATTCCAGCCCCCAGCGCGGATAACTTTTTTCCAGCCGCAGGCTATCCAGTGCCCGCGAGGCGACCATGGCAATGCCATAGTCTTGTCCGTGCTGCCAGGTTTGTGCAAAGAGTTCCTGCTGGTGCGCAATCGGAAAGTGAAGCTCATAACCCATATCGCCGGTGAAGCTAACGCGCATCAGTCTGACCGGAATGCCCGCAATGTCGATCTCCCTGACCCTGAAGAACGGAAAGTTCTCCGTGGCGAGATCTTCTTCGGTCAGCCCCTGCAAAAGATCCCGGGCGTTCGGCCCTGCCAGACCATAGACCCCAACTTCCGTGGCAACCGAGCGATAACTAACGTCAAATCCTTCGCTGTTCTCATCGAACCAGCGCATATGCATGCGTTCGGCACCAAATGCACCGATCAGGTAGAACGTCGATGTATCGATTTTCGCGGCCGTATAGTCTCCGATAATGCCACCGCGCTCGTTCAGCATTGGCACCAGCCCCATACGGCCAACGATTCTTGGCACGCGCCCACAAAATACCTTATTCAGGAAAGCCTCTGCGTCCACTCCCTCGACCAGGATCTTGCCGTAAACAGAGAGGTCAATCAGACCGACTCTTTCACGCAATGTGCGGCATTCATTTCCAACGTGCTCGAACCAGTTTGGCCTGTGGAAGGAATTTGTGTCCTTTGCCTCCACACCTGCGGGTGCAAACCACAGTGGGCGTTCATAGCCATAGGTAAAACCCATAACGGCACCCATGTCGAGATACTTCTGGTACATCGGTGTGCTTGCCAGTGGCCTGCCGGCAG
>QIHS01000157.1 GCA_003229095.1 Woeseia sp.
TTTCCCGGGCCAGGCAATGGTTGATATCCCGACCTGAAGATGACGCGTGTGAACGCAAATTCAGCATATGACTTCGGGTCGGTTGAGATTTTCCCTTCGCGACTCCAGCGATCCTGTGAAAATGCAGTCGCAGTGGCAATCATCAACGAAATCAACAGCAGTTTTTTCAAGAATGCCTCCAGTGCATCACGTTCGATTCTTGCAGCTTGTTGAAGAATGCCGTTTTTAGGCAAGCTGTGCAGCCAAAACGAGCTAACAACGTGAATTCTTACGGATCAGCAAGCAAAAAGGGGCCGCTTACTGGCCCCTTCTTGCTGTCCCCAATGTGAGCAAAGATTATGCGCCCGAGAAATCAACGTCCGTGAACACCAATGACGGCACCAGCGTACTGGAGTAGGGATACGGATCGTTGCCCAATGCCTCCAGACGACCAAACAAATCTTTCAGATCCGGTCGGCCAATCTTGCCGTTCTCGATCATGTGACCACTGAGGCCAAGTGAGAAATCGCCAGTCGTCCCGTCTGCGTTTCCACCCAGCCACGAGGTCACATACACGCCATTACCGACATCGCTCAATAGTTCCGCCAGCGACTGCGTCCCGTTCACCACACGCCGGTTGGATGAACTGCCGGTAGTCGGGGTCATTCCCGCTTTACGACCGTAATAGGTATCAACGTAAATGTTTCGGACGATGCCGTTCTCGATGATCGGCAGTACCTTGGCAGAGATGCCTTCATTGTCGTAGTGTCGCGATCCAAGCCCGCGAACAATCAACGGATCATCGATGATGCTCAGTTTTTCGCTGAATGCCTGCTCGCCCACAAGATCGGTCCAGAACGATCGCCCCTGTTGCACGCTACGCGCATTTGCAGGCCCCAAAAGTCGACCTATCAATCGCGACGCGGCGCGTGCGTCAACCACCATCGATGTTTTGCTCGTCGGACCCTTCTCCACATCCAGTCGAGCTAATGCCCTTTCCAGCGCCGTCGAGGCAATCGACCCGGCGTCCGGCACGTCGGCAATATGCTGCGAGCCTGCAAAAAAACCATTCGATGCACGACGCTCACCGCGATCACGCAAGGTGACGCTGGCACCCATCCAGCAATAGGTCGACAACTGCGAGCCGCTAAAGCCATTGCTGCTGACTGACGCGTTTTCACTCACGCCATCGAGCACTCGCGACGTCGCAGAAATTACGCGTTCGTGTTTGCGTGCAGCATCGTCCAATGCAACACACCACGCCAACCGCTTGTCGCGATCGATCTGGTGAACTGAATCGTCTACCAGGTCAAGGTCGTCGTTTGGCCGATTGGCAAATAGTTCGGCAGGCGTGACCGTTCGCTGTGGATCGGGCTCGAGTGCTGCAGTGAGGGCAATCGCTTCGGTGAGGAAACTTTGCAGACGATCCACTTGCAGGTCGGTTGTCTGATGACTTGAATAACGACCATTTGCGTAAATCTGTACGGCGAGATTACGCGAGGTCGTATCCTGAACTTTTTCCAGCGCACCGTCCCGATACACAAATTCTACGTTACGGCTTTGGGCAGCAGATGCCCATGCGTCGTCTGCACCAGCGGAGACCAGCATGCCAACTGCATCAGCGGCTCTTTTCTGCAGATCAGCTGACATTTTCACCTCCTACCGTCATCTTCGAGACGAGAACGGTTGGTATCCCCTGCGAGACCGGCACACTCTGGCCGTTTTTGCCGCAGGTCCAGCCGCCCGAATCGAGTTTTGCATCGTTCGCAACCATCGAGATTCGTTTCAGCGATTCAGGACCGTTGCCAATGATGTTCACATCCTTGATTGGCGCGGTCACTTTGCCATTCTCGACCAGCCAGCCATTCTTGACATAGAAAGTGTAGTCGCCCGCACCGATCTGTACCTGGCCGT
>QIHS01000451.1 GCA_003229095.1 Woeseia sp.
TGCCCTGGTACATTTCGTGTTGATCGCTTTGCCCAAAAATCGGATCTGCGAGACTCGTATCCCGCATGTTCTTCAACATTGTCTGTATGAACAGTGCTTCGAACTGGCCCGCAACTTCGCGCAGAACGGCGGGATCGTTTTGTTCTGCTCCTTTTCGTAGCTCGGTGAAGTGACCAAAGTCCGTGATAGTTGCTGTCATTACGATGTCCGATCAGATGACCAAGAGTTCGGCACGCAACGCGCCCGCTTGCTTGAGCGCTTCAAGAATCGCAACCAGATCACCCGGCGCCGCACCAACCCGATTCACAGCCTTAACAATCTCGTCCAGGCTAGTGCCCGGCTGAAAGAGAAACATCTTTGAGTCTCCCTGCGTAATTTCCACGTTAGAGTCCGGTAACACCACGGTCTGACCTGCATCACTAAAGGGCGCCACTGGCTGGCTCGCGAACGGGCGTTCGCTGATTGTTACCACCAGGGAACCGTGCGATACAGCAGCTGGAGATACTTTTACATGACTGCCAATAACAACAGTGCCGGTACGGGAGTTGATAATAATTTTCGCCGCGGGCTGCCCTGGCTCAACTTCGAGATTCTCGAGAAGCGCAACGAACGACGTACGTTGCATCGAGTCCTGTGGTGCACGAACGCTGACGGATACGCTATCCAGTGCCTGCGCAGTACCCACGCCCAAGGTGTCGTTTATCAGTACTGCAAGACGATTGGCTGGGCGTGCAGGTTCAATACGATCGAGTCGTTTTGATGAAATTCATTCGCTACTTCTCGCTCCACCGTCGC
This sequence comes from Woeseia sp., assembly GCA_003229095.1. Lineage (GTDB taxonomy): Bacteria > Pseudomonadota > Gammaproteobacteria > Steroidobacterales > Woeseiaceae > SZUA-117. Next base: position 796 of record QIHS01000451.1, read on the forward strand.
ACCATTGGGAATTCGCCCCGCGCTCGGTATGTTTACAGTAACTTTGCTGCCATCCGCGCCTGAAGCGCCGAAACCACCGACAATCAGGTTTCCTTGACTTGTCCGTCAGCACCTTTCAATGGAGCCATTAAAAGACTCCCACCGCGAAGACTCTTGGCATTTCCCAGTGAGCCCACTGTGATATCAATGGTTTGTCCGGGTTTCGCGAATGCAGGCAAGTCGGCGTGTATCGAAACTGCAGCGACGTTTTTTAGTTGTGGATTTACGCCCGGCGGAATCGTAATGCCGAATTGCTGCAACATATTCTTGACGCTCTGGACAGTAAACGGCGTCTGACTGGTCTGGTCGCCGGTTCCATCCAGTCCAACTACGAGGCCGTATCCAACGAGCTGGTTATTTCTCACGCCCTGAACGCTGGCCAGGTCCTTGATTCGGTCCGCAAACACTTGCTGGCTAAAGGCAACGATAACCACAGCGGTCCAGCAAGCACGTCGCAGCCAAATGTATTCCTTGTTTTCGAGTCGCATGATTTTTCCTGAATGTAAGTCTAATAGGGATGCAAAATTGAATTGAAGAAACGCGAAATCAGGCCCATCCTGTTTGCAGCGGCGAGTACACCTTTGCTGCTGTATGTAATTCGGGCATCTGCAATCATGCTGGATGGCACTGAATTGTCAGGCCCTATGTCAAAAGGGCGAATTATTCCTGACAGCCTGATGAACTCTCTGCCCTGGTTCAATGTCACCCATTTTTCCCCGCGAATCTCCAGATTGCCGTTCGGAAATCGGTGCACAACGGTGACGGAAATATCTCCAACCAAACTGTTACTCTGGCTGCTGGAGCCCGCGCCGTCGAACGACGAGTCACCGTTGAGGCTGCCGTCAAATAGCGGCTGGCCGTCTTTTGACAGTGTTTGTCCGAAAACCGTAATATTCCCCATCGTTGCCTCAGTCGATTTTGTCACCGATGTTGCGGAGTTCTTCGAGGCCGCCGTTCGTTCGACCAGGCGCACAGTGAGAATGTCACCGACACGCCCCGCCTTCAGATCTTCGAACAGTCGAACTTCGAGACCGGCCTGGTAGATTGCACCACTGGTTGCGGGAGCAGTCGCCTCTATAACCGGTGCCGGCGGGTCATAGGTCTCTTGATGACCCGGAAGAATGCTGCAGCCGCAAATCATCAAAACGACGATTGAGCTGGCTGTTAGTCTGATTTTGTTACGATATACAGTCATTGCGTTAGTCGTCACAGGTTGTTGTTCAGGTACTGCATCATCTGATCACTGGTACTGATCGCCTTGGAATTCATCTCGTATGCCCGCTGTGTCTCAATCATGCTCACGAGTTCTGAAACCACATTGACGTTCGACCCCTCGAGCGCTCCCTGGGCTAGTGCGCCCAAACCATTCAGGCCAGGTGTCCCGGCCTGCGCAGCACCACTGGACGCGGTTTCGATAAACAGGTTTTCGCCGATAGCCTGGAGACCGACCGGATTTATGAAATCGACCGTTTCCAGCGAGCCCACCTGTGTCGGCGACGGAATTCCCGCTGCACCGTCTGGAATGTTGATACCCGGCTGAACAACATAGCCGCTTGCAGTCACTAACTCACCTTGCGAGTTGCGTTGAAAAGACCCGTCTCTTGTGTAGGCCAGATTTCCATCCGGCGTTAGAATCTGAAAAAATCCACGACCCTTAATGGCAACATCAAGGGCATTATCGGTTTGCTGAATACTGCCCTGCGAGAACAGTTTCTCCGTCGCCACAACCCTGACACCAGTGCCAATATTCAAACCCGATGGCAGTTCGGTGTCCTGCGATGTCCGGCCACCGGATTGCCTGACTGTCTGATACAGCAGGTCTTCGAAGACAACCCGGCTTTGCTTAAACCCGGTCGTAT
>QIHS01000426.1 GCA_003229095.1 Woeseia sp.
CCATTTCGAAGCACATCCCGGAGTTTGCGGGGCTTCAAGTGTTTGCCGGCGTTGATGACGACGGAAATATGATCCTCGAAGCACCGGACCGTGACCCGACAATCCACGATTTGCTGCAACATACAGCCGGATTCACCTACGGAATATTCGGTAATACACCTGTCGACAAGGCTTACATCGAAAAACAGATTGGCAGTTACGACGAGTCAATGCAGGAAATGATCGACAAGCTCGCAGACACGCCTCTTCTCTATCAGCCTGGCCAGCGCTGGGTTTATAGCGTGTCCGTCGACATTCAGGGCTACCTGATTGAAAAGTGGAGCGGCATGGAAGTCAGTGAGTTTTTGCAGGCGCGAATTTTCGATCCGCTACAAATGGACCAGACGATGGCATGGGTGCCGGCTGACAAAGCATCACTGCTGGCCACTGTCTATACACATAACGAAGACCACCAGCTCGCAGAGTTCGACGGCGACTTTGTTAATAATCAGTTTCGTGCGCCCGGTCATTTTAGTGGCGGTAGCCAGCCTACTGGCGTTTCAGCCAGATGCTGCTCAACGGCGGTACGTTCGAGGGCAACCGGTATCTATCACCACGCACCGTGAAAGTGATGCGCAGCGATCGTTTGCCGGAAGCCGCACGGGCGAGCTATCCACGCGACGGATTTGGTTTGAATGTCGGCGTCGTCATCGACAATACGGCGATGCCGTACCCCGCGAGCAACGGCGAGTACTCATGGGGCGGGCTGGCAACGACTCATTTCTGGATAGATCCCGAACAGGAGCTGGTTGTCATCTTTCTGACGCAGTATTTGCCGCTGGATTCGCCCTTTTACCGCGACCTGATGCACAGGATGGTTCATTCCGCCATCATCGACTAAGGCAGACAGTTAATGTCGTTACCGTTACTGGGGCCCGAACAAGACTTCGCAATCTGGGCTGTCCTGATCGGTCTCGCCGCGTTCGGTTTCTGGTGCGAGCGTTTTCCCTGGGGCCGTAAGTACTCCGGCGTCATGTTGCTGATTACCGCTGCCATTGTGCTGGCAAACCTGCGCATCATTCCAACTTCTGCACCGGCCTACGATGTGGTGTGGGACTACCTGGTCCCGATCGCCATTCCATTGCTGCTTTTCCAGGCGGATCTGAAACGCATTGTCCGCGAATCGGGACCGACGCTGATCGCCTTCATTATCGGCAGTGCATCTGTTGTCGCCGGAACGATCATCGGTGTCTCATTATTTGACCTGGGCCCGAAGGAAGCAGAAATGGCCGGCATCTTCACCGGCACCTACATCGGCGGCGGCCTGAACTTTGCGACCGTCGCAGAGGCAACCGGCATGCAGGGCGACAGCCTGCTGGCGGCTGCTTTTGCAGCGGACAACGTCATTACCAACCTGCACTTTCTGCTAATCATTTACATTCCGGGAATCGCCTGGTTTGCGAGACGCTATCCGACGCGTCACATGGACAATGCAAAGCAGTTCAACATCGCTGACGACGGCCCGCTTCACCGCATCAAAGATCTCGATGTTGCCGGCCTGCTTATGGCGCTGGCGATTGCGTTCGCACTTGCTGCAATCGGAAAGGTACTTGCGGGTCTTATCGGCAAACCAGAATTTTCTATCCTCGTCATCACCGCACTCGCGTTGATGGTTGCAACCTTCCTGCCACGACAGGTAAAGAAACTGTCGGGTTATACCGAGGCTGGCAACGTGATGATGTTCATCTTCCTGGCCAGCATCGGCGCAAGCGCGGATATCTGGGAGCTGATCGAAATCGCCCCGGTACTATTCGTATTCGCAAGCGTCATCATTATCGTCCACCTGGTCGTACTTTTCGGCGTCGGCATGTTGCTGAAACTTGACCTCGCAGAGCTCGCAATGGCCTCGGCCGTCTGCATCGGTGGCCCGGCGAGTGCACCGGCGCTGGCCTCCGCAAAAGGATGGCGCGACCTGTTGATTCCCGG
>QIHS01000244.1 GCA_003229095.1 Woeseia sp.
CCCATAAAATCGAGCACGCTTGCACCTTTTCCCTCCAGGTGCGCGGCCATCGTGAGAAGCGCGCCCACGGTGATTACGCCTGTGCCGCCCACACCGGTGACGAGCAAGTCGTAACTTTGATTGAGTAATGGAAGCTGTGGTTCTGGTAGCGCTGCCAGCTTGTCGTGTGGAAAGTCTTCACTTCGTTTTTGCATGCGTTGTGGTTCACCACCTTCGATGGTGACAAAGCTAGGGCAAAATCCATTGACGCAGGAAAAGTCCTTGTTGCAATTGTTCTGGTCAATCTGGCGTTTTCGGCCGAAGGGCGTTTCTTTCGGAATGACGGAGAGGCAATTGGATTCGACTGAGCAATCACCACAACCTTCACATACGAGATCATTGATGACGACAAACTTTTTCGGGTCCGCCAGCGTGCCGCGCTTTTTTCGCCGCCGTTTTTCCGTAGCACAGGTTTGTGCGTAGATAAGAATCGTCACGCCGGGGATCTCACGCAACTCGCGCTGAATCGTGTCCATGTCACGACGGTGTGAAATTGTTGTACCGCGCGGGAAGTCACTGCTGGCGAAATTGTCGGGCTCGTCCGAGACGAGGGCAATTCTTTCGATGCCTTCGGCCCTGACCGAGTGCGCGATGCTTTCAACTGAGATGGGTCCGTCTACGGGCTGTCCGCCTGTCATTGCAACGGCATCGTTGAATAGTATTTTGTAAGTGATATTTGTGTGGGCAGCAAACGCCTGGCGAATGGCGAGTGAGCCGGAGTGGTAGAAAGTGCCGTCGCCCAGGTTCTGAAATACGTGCTGGCCGCCATTGAACATGGATCGCGTAATCCAGTTAACACCTTCGCCGCCCATTTGAATGAGGCCGTCGGTGTCCCTGTCCATCCAGTTCGCCATGAAATGGCAACCGATGCCGGCCAGTGCCTTTGAGCCATCGGGTACTTTGGTCGACGTACTGTGCGGGCATCCTGAACAGAAATAAGGGATTCTCGATGCGCCGCTGATGTCGATTACTGTCGGATTGTTATCGACAAGGCTTTTTGCTCGTGCGGTGAGATTCAGGCCCATGAATTCTGCGTCAAGGCGCCGGGCGACAATTTGGGCAAGCTGAATGGGCGACAGTTCTCCGACCCAGGGAACGAGGCTGTTGCCTTTTTCATCTTCTTTGCCGACCATGCGTTTGGGCTTGCGTCCTGGATAGTCGTAAAAGTATTCCTTGAACTGGCTTTCAATCAGGCCGCGTTTCTCTTCAATGACCAGCACTTCATGCTTGCCGCGCACAAAGTCCAGAGAAGAATCGTGTGCCAATGGCCAGACCATGCCGACTTTGTAGATGTCCAGGCCGATACGGTGCGCTTCCCGTTGGTCAATGCCGAGCAGTCGCAATGCTTCCATCAGGTCCAGGTGTCCCTTGCCGGTGGTAACAATTCCGTATTTGGCGTCGGGCGTGTTGAATATTTTGCGGTCGATCGGATTTGCACTGGCAAATGCCAGTGTCGCGGCTTTCTTGTACTCGAGGCGCTCCTCAATTTGCGGGCCAGGAAAGTCCGGGCCAGCGAATGTGCAGACCGCCGGGCGGTGGCTCATAATTATCGGGAATCACAAAGCTCGGATATGGCGGTAGCTCGACAGACATCGCGGACTCGACCGTTTCCGAAATGGCCTTGAATCCGACCCACATTCCGGAGAAACGCGAGAGCGCGAGACCGTAAAGACCAAATTCAAGATATTCAGCAACACTGGCCGGGTTCAGATTCGGCATCAGCCAGGTGAGGAACGCGACGTCTGACTGGTGAGACATGGACGACGAGACACAGCCGTGATCGTCGCCTGCGATCACGAGCACGCCGCCATGCGGCGAGCTTCCATAAGCGTTGCCGTGTTTCAGGCCATCGCCGGCCCGGTCAACGCCCGGGCCTTTGCCGTACCAGATGCCGAATACGCCGTCGACTTCCCTGTTGGGGTCACCCTCGACTTGTTGAGTTCCAAGGATTGCAGTGGCAGCCAGTTCTTCGTTGACGGCTGGCAGGAAGCGGACATTGCTTTCTTCCAGGTAGCGGGCCGCGCGCCACAATTCCATGTCATAGCTGCCCAGGGGTGAGCCGCGATAACCACTGATAAAACCCGCGGTATTGAGCCCGGCAGCTTGGTCCATCGTACGCTGCATCAAGGGGATTCTGACCAGCGCCTGGGTGCCGGTCAGGAAAACCGGATTCGCGCCGGTAGCGGTCATCGAGTTCGTAGTTATCGAGGGGAAAAGACCTGAGCGCGCTGACCATGGCGTGTTCCGATGACGAGGTTAGCCGCCAATGATGACAGAATGCGGTCGTAAGCGGGGCTCAATCTATCCCGGTAAGCGGGGCTCAATCTATCCCGGATTATTCGACTAATAGATCAAAATATCCCATTATTTTAAAAATAACGGTAAAGTATCCCGAATTATGGTCAGAAGTGGCACAGCTCATGCTTCCGAAGAAAGACCGGAATATTCTCGCTGAATTGCAAAGAGACAGTCGCATGACGATGCAGCAGCTGGCAGAGAAGGTGGGCATGTCCAGTTCTGCCTGCTGGCGGCGTGTGCGCAGTTTGGAAGAAACGGGTGTAATCGCCCGTTATGCGGCGATTCTGGACCCTAAAAAAGCGGGGTTTTCCCTGTCGTCGATGACGCGGGTGACGCTCGCTCGCCATGAAAAGCAGCATGTTGAGGACTTTATCAAAGAGGTCAAACGTCACCCTGAGGTTCTTGAGTGTTTCGCGACCAGCGGCGAGGCTGACTTTCACCTGCGCGTAGTTGTCGAAGACATGGATGCCTACAATGCCTTTCTGGATAACTTCATCTTTCGATTGCCCGGTGTTTCGC